>CAZBZA010000156.1:2486-7300 GCA_964495865.1 uncultured Lentimicrobiaceae bacterium | reverse complement strand
CTACTTAGTAGTAAGTATATTTTCTCATCTGATAGAAAAAGCGAAACAAGGGTTCTGGATTTTTATATCTTTATGCAATAATTTGGGAACATTTTTTAACTCTTCAATTCAAAAGCTAATAAATTATTTTATGAAACAATCACTTGTACTGGCAGCATTTGCTTTTTCATTTTTACTTTTTTCGTGTACAGGAAGTCTTAATACGTATGACGAATACAGCAAAAGTGTCGATTTCAGTAAATATAAAACTTACGCATGGATACCCTCCGACGATACCAATCTGAATAATCAATCCGTTGAGAGGATGTTTGGAAAAATGGTAACCACTTTTTCGGATGAGGAGTTAAAAAGCAAGGGAATGGTTTTGGACACTAAAAATCCTGATGCTGTTTTCAGGTTTCGGATGGGAATAACCAATATGATGGAATATTCGCAATCGCCAACATTAAGTGTTGGGGTAGGAGTGGGTTACGGTTATGGTTATGCTGCGCCGGGATATTATGGAGGCGCATCGGTTCCTATATCAGGAGGTACTGTTACCGAAAAACGCGTTGCCGAAGCTTTCCTGATCATTGAAATGTTCGAAACCAGCACAGGCTATATATTATGGACAGGCGGAGCACGGAAAACTACCGAAGCCGACGGCGACAATGCGAAAAATATGAAACTGGCCCTGCATTCGGTATTTTCGCGCTTACCGGTAAAGCATAAAACGAAATAGCAATACAACTTTAGTCATTCCAGACAAACAGATTTTTTTTCAGATTTACGCACATCAAATCAGTAATTATGGAAACGGAATCCAATCTCAAAAAAAAGAGACGCCCGGTGAAAAAAGTCATACTGTGGATACTGGCTATTCTATTCGTCTTACTCTCAGTTGCGACTATTTATATTATGCGCAATTTCAACCAGATTCTGGCTGATACCCTGATGAAGAGTTTTAATTCAAACGTTGTTTCGGATGTTTACGAGTTAAAATTCGAAAAATTGAGGGTAAATATATTCTCCGGCAATGTAAAAGTGTTGAATGTTACATTTCTTCCGCGCGAAAAACCGTTGTATCCATACCCTTATATCAACAGCTCAATACATCTTACAACGAAAAAAATTATCCTCGAAGATGTTGATATTTTGACACTGGTGAAAACCGGGAAACTCAAACTCAGCAGGGTTGAAATTAACAAGCCGGAAATTGAAGTGAATTTAAATGGAGAGGTTCATAAATTTCTTCCTTATAAAGATACATTAGCAGTAAAAGATACAGCGGTAAAAAGTGATAAAAAGTTTTTGACTGCTTTTTCGCTGACGGAATTTAAATTGATAGATGCTTCGTTTCATATCCTGAATTACTATAACGATCGCGAGCTTACGGTTCAAAAACTTAGTATTTCGTTGAATGGCCTTAAAATTGACCAGCAAACAGGTCTCGACTTTTTTGCAATCAATAAGGTAGCACTTAAAATTGCCGCCATTTCGGGAAGTCTGAAAAGTGGCGGATTCAGGGCATTAAGTCTCAATGATTTATCATTAAATGTGATGGACCTGAAGATTAGGAAAAGTGCTGACACGCTGATTTATACATACGCTGATTTCGATACCGGGCTGAAAAATCTGAGTATGGATACCAAAGACAGTGTTTACAATCTTTCAGTTCAATCCTTCGGTATTTCCCGTGAAAAAGCATCTGTCAGTATCGAAAAATTCGCGTTTAAGCCAAACCTCACCCAGGCAGAGCTTTTAAAGCGAGAGAAATATCAGAAAGCGCAATTCACCGTTTCAGTTGGTTCGCTTGACCTTATTAATGTAAATTTTGATACTCTCATCTACCAAAGGAAGTTATATGTTGATGAAATTAAAATAAACAAAGTTGATGTTGATCTTTTTAAAGATAAATCAAAACCTGTTGACAGGAATAATTTTCCTGAATACCTAGGTCAGAAGATTGCTGCAATTCCTATTCCAATAGAGGTAAAAAGGGTAAATGCTACAGAAGTTAACCTGGTTAATGTTGAGCGGAAAGAGGATGGCAAATCGGCTAAGGTTATAGTACAGAGAGGGAAGCTGGAGATGAAAAATATTACCAATCTTTCTAAAACAGGTCTGCTCACTATGCATGCTTCTGCTTTCATCGAAAACAAGGTGCCGATACATTTATATGCCGCGTATAGCTACGCAAAACCACAATTCAGTATAAGTGTGCGGTCCGGCAAGTTTAATCTGCTCGATCTTAATCAGTTACTTTTAGCTTATACTCCTGCAAAAATAAGCAAGGGAACTGTTGATCAGATAACACTTACCGGAGCAGTATACCGGACCACAGCAAGCGGAACTATGAAATTTCTGTACCACGATCTTGAAGTGGATTTGAAACTAACGGATAAGAATTGGCAAAATTCGGTTGTTGGGTTTGCCGCTAATACTTATTTATCAACCAATAATCCACCTTCAGCCGGTATACCTCCCAAAGTGGTGAAGTACCAGGTCGAAAGGGATATGAATAAAGGAGGGTTTAACATAATCCTAAAATCATTCCTGGCAGGGATGAAAGAAACCATGATTATGTCGAAGGAGAACAAACAGGACTATAAAGAGAAGAAAAAGGCTGCACGGGCTGATAAAAAAGCCGCTGAAGGTGAAAAAACGAAGTGGAATCCGTTGAAAAAGAAATAGATCGGATTTGCTTTATTCGCAATTATTCTGTTACCCTTAGCAGGCAAGTGTCTTCCGGCCCTCAACTTCCGACTACTTATTAAAAAGACACCCCAACTCCCAGTTGCAGATATTGTGATTTTATTCCTTCGTTGATTTCGGTCAGTCCCCAGTGGTAGCGTGCTTCAATGGTAAAAAGGAGTATTTTTACTCCAGCACCTAAAAACAAAGGGAAATCAACTGTGTTAAAATTCTCTTCTCCGAAAGGAGAATCAGACATCAGTCCGCTGTATTTCTCATTTATTTTAAAATTGGTAGCTATTCCGCCAAGCGCAAATACCGGCCCTATCTTGCCTTCGAGGTAAAGCGGAATACTTATATTACTCAATATCACACTTTCAGAGTTATCGTTCCATTCGGCGCCGCTGGTCATGTATTCGAGCCCGTAACCGAAATGCACTGCAGGCACAATTTTATGCGTTTTAAATAATCCGATATAAAAACTGTTATACGAATCAGTTCCGCTAATCATAGTGCCATCATTCATGAACTTAGAGTTCTGATATCCGGCACGAACGCCAATCTTATTCTGCGCATTAACTATTGATACATTGATTGCGAAAAATGCAACCATGAGAATTAAACTGAGTTTCTTCATATTGTTTATTTTTTTTAACCTGACATAAATAGATGTACAAATATAACCAACTATTCCTCATTGAGTTTCTGTTCATGGAAATATTTCTTTTCTGTTTTATCAAAAGGTGAGTAAATGAGAGCCCCGTAGAATAGAAATAAAGGATTTTGCATTATACAATGATACTTATTGATGAGTATTTTTTTATAAATAGCCTTTTTATAAATTTGCCGCAAAAAGCAAATCCTATAATTTACATTCCATGCAAAAACTAATTATTTTACTGATATTCATAACGATATCTTCCTCATTATTTGCTCAATCTGATACACTTACAAAAACAAAGAAATACTCAAAAATCTGGAACCTGTCGTTCGAACAGGGAGCCATGCTTGGTAACGGTACCGAAGTCGGCGATCAGTTAGCAGAAGCATCCTATTACAATGGGTTGGATTTGAGGCTTGGTTTCCGCGTTAATGATTATTCGGACATTTATAACCAGGTTTACCGGCTTCCGGTAATGGGTTTAGGCTGGTATGCATCTACCTTTCAGCAGGATGAAGTAATTGGCAAGCCAAATGCGATTTATTATTATTTTGATATGCCCATCCGCTTTGAGCGAAGCAGGAAGATAACCATGTCATATCTCGCTGCTTTCGGGCTTTCGTACAATTTTAATCCTTACGATGAAGTAACTAACCCGGGCGATGTTTTTATCGGATCGTACCGAAACTGTTATGTTAACCTTGCACTGCTGATGAATTACCATATCACGCCCAAATGGACTACAAGTCTTTCAATTGGATTTAAACATTTTTCGAACGGCTCGTTTAAGCAACCGAATTATGGAATTAACCTGGTTCCTGTTGCTTTAAGTATTTCATACAAACCAAAGGCTTACAAACCATTTGAAGGAGAAAAGATTATTCCTGAATTTATCAGCCATAACCAATTCAACATAGCGTTGATTGCCGGCAGTAAAAATTATTCGGAAGGTGAACCCAACTATCTTAAAGCAGGTCTCAGTGTAAACTGGCTCAGGGCTTTCAGTTACAAATATAAGGCAGGTTTAGGTCTTGATGTATTTTACGCCGGTGGTTACGAAGAGCGGAACAATGCAACAGCTACTTTTGCAAACACTATGTCGTATGCCGTGGTAGGCTCATGGGAATGGGCTCTCAACAAGCATTTGTATGTTCCGGTTGCTTTTGCGGTGTATCTGAAACGCAGCGAGGACAATGGCGAACGCGATGGTTTTTATGAGCGTGTAGGCATTCGTTATCGTTTCAACAACAATATGTTTGCAGGCATTACCATTAAAGCACATAAAGGTGTTGCCGATATTTTCGAATGGACAGTAGGTTATACTATTAAGCACGATCCGAATAAATATTAAGTGTGATGACAGGCATACCATTATTGGTATAACTTTTGTTAGTGCCGCTATTGCGAAGCAAGTAAATCCATATCATATTCTGTATAACTTAAAAAGCTTAAAACACATTGTGTTTTAAGCTTTTTAAAT
>CAZBZA010000156.1:0-2386 GCA_964495865.1 uncultured Lentimicrobiaceae bacterium | reverse complement strand
CTTCAAACCCTTCAAACCTTCTCCGCCATCAACTCCAGTTTTAACCTTTGCAATTCAGCAATTTGCTCGTCGCTGATCTGCGGATAGGCCAGTTTCATTGAGTCCATGGCTGTAATAATAGCTGAGGCAACAACTATGCGGGCAAAAGGTTTGTTATCAGCAGGTACCACGTACCAGGGTGATTTTTCAGTAGCCGTTTTTTTAATCATTTCTTCATAAGCTACCATATACTGTTTCCAGTATTTGCGCTCTTCGACGTCGCCGGCGCTGAATTTCCAGTTTTTTTCGGGTTTGTCGATACGCTCGATGAACCGTTTTTTTTGTTCCTTCTTCGACACATTCAGGAAAAATTTCACAACCAGTATCCCATTCCGGTTCAGGTACGATTCGAAATTCCGCATATCGTTCAGCCTTTCGTCCCAAATGTTTTCAGTAAGCAGTTTTTCGGGTAGTTTCTGTGCTTTTAAAATACCTTCGTGCACACGAACCACCAGCACTTCCTCATAATAGGACCGGTTAAAAATACCTATCCGGCCTCGTTCAGGAAGTTGTTTTAAACAGCGCCACATATAATCGTGGTCCAGTTCTTCCGGATTTGGTGCTTTAAATGAAGTAACATGGCAACCTTGAGGGTTTATACCCGACATCACATGTTTTATAGCTCCATCCTTGCCAGCAGCATCCATAGCCTGAAAAATAAGTAGCAACGACCATTTATCTTGTGCATACAACTTATCCTGCATTTCGGCAAGGGTCTGCACCCCAAGCTGCAAAGCCTGCTGCGCTAGTGGTTTCCCTTCCTTTCCTAAATCATTGTCAACACTAGTAGGGAAATCTTTGAGTTTAAATTTCTTCTCGCTGGTTACCCGATATGGTTTAGCAAGTTTTTTTGCCCGTGAAATAAACTCTTTCCTGCTAAGTTCGGTAATCGCAGTAATCCTGCTTTCAGTAATTCCACCGTCAGGAATATCTTCCTTAATTTTTGCCATGATAAATAGTTTAGTAATCGATAATTTAACAAAGATAGCGTAGTTTTTGTTAAAATTAATAGTAGTAAGCTTTTGAGCGATAAGTACAAAAAAGATTACTTTTGAGTGATAAAGTCCTTAACCTGTAGATTAATCTGTAAAGCAATGTTTCATAAGTACTCAGCAACAAAAGGCAGTTTGAAACAGAGCACTTTACAGTGTCTGGTAACAGTTTCCTTCCTGATGATCTCGTTTCTGACAATAGCCCAGAATGAATCAAAGGACTTCAAGGATGTTATTGCTCAGTGGAAGAAAAACCCTGTTCCGAAAATCAATAACGAACTGGTTGTTGGTAAAACCTATTATTCAATTTTGCCGGTTATAGGATATGGCCCTGCCAATGGTTTTGTAATTGGAGGAGCTATTAGTTTCGCGCACCTTTTTGGAAATCCACCTACCAATTTGTCTTCCGGGATGCTGAATTTTCAGGTTACAACCAAAAAACAGCTGATTGTAAATGCACGTTCGAAAATATACCTTTCACAGAATAACTGGTTTTTACAGGGCGACTGGCGATTGCTTCTCTTTACCCAGCCTACCTACGGGCTTGGAATTGATAATTCCGAATTAACTAAAATTCAGATACATGTTAATAATCTGGATGAAACTGAAGATACCTGGGGCGAACCCATGAGATTTAAACTCATAAGGTTTTATGAAGAAGCTTCGCGACAACTGGGAGGTTCAACGTTTTATGCAGGGCTTGGAATTGCTATTGATCAACATTTTGATATTGACGATCAGCGACTTGATACTGTTACCGGCAGTGACGAATATTATATTACCAACAACTACGCATACTCGGTTAAGAATAATTTTAACCCTTTAAAATATGGGACTAACGGTATTAAATTTACACTTTTAACTGATACCCGCGACAATATAAGTAATTGCTACAAAGGTTATTATGCTTCTGTTTCTATTGTTCAAAACATGAAAATCGGCACTAATTCGCAGCTAAGCACTCAATTACTTTATGATGGCCGTTACTACCTTGGATTGAGCAAACAGAGTGCACGTCATGTGCTGGCTTTCTGGAGCTGGGGTTCTGTTTTGCTGAGCGGCAATGTGCCTTACCTTGCTCTTCCTTCCATCGGTTGGGATACTTACAACCGCTCTGGCCGGGGTTACATACAGGGACGATACCGCGGCTTAAGCATGATTTACAACGAAGCAGAGTACCGGTACCCGATTTCGAAAAACGGACTCTTTGGCGGAACAATTTTTATTAATGCTACTACCGCCAGCAATTATTACCACAACCTGTTTGAGAAAACCGCCTTTGGAATGGGAGCAGGACTTCGGATGCAACTGGACAAAATGGCCCGTACTAATTTAACCGTCGATATTGGAATAGG
>CAZBZA010000155.1:6181-7346 GCA_964495865.1 uncultured Lentimicrobiaceae bacterium | reverse complement strand
TACAAATCCGCACCCATCTTTTCTATCCAAGAATCCGCTTCAAACCTCTCTCATTCAGCTTATTCAAAATACCTGCCGCATCGTTAAATTTGTTGTTAAAAATCATGGCAGCAATAATATACGGTTTAAATCCAGCTTCTTTATAGGTTTCAATACGGTAGCGATCGAACACCGATTCCGACACTTCGCCTTCCTTACACGAAACACCCGAAATATCAGCGGGCAGGCAGTGCATATACAGAGCTTTGCCATCTTTAGTGAGTTTCATTTTTTCTTCGGTGCATTCCCAGTCTTTGAATCGTGCATTGTTGGCAAGGCATTCCTGCTCAAGTGCTTTGAGCCCGTCCTTATCGCTGGTTTTCAGTAATTGGGTGCGGCGCTGCATTACTGAAAATGGAGCCCAGCTTTTCGGATATACGATATCGGCATCGCGGAAAGCTTCGTCCATACTGTTTACAACACGAAATTTGCCACCTGAAGCAGCAGCGTTTTTTCCTGCCAGGTCAACAACATCAGAAATCAAATTATATCCTTCCGGATAAGCTAAATCTACTTCCATCCCGAAACGGGTCATCAGCCCGATTATGCCCTGAGGTACGGATAAAGGTTTACCGTAACTTGGAGAGTATGCCCAGGTCATAGCGATTTTTTTACCCTTCAGGTTTTCCAGTCCGCCGTAATAATCAGCAAGGTGCATCAGGTCGGCCATCGATTGGGTTGGATGGTCGACATCGCATTGAAGATTGACAATTCCGGGACGTTGCGGCAGAACGCCGTTCTGAAATCCATCATCCAATGCATTTCCGACTTCCTGCATATAAGTATGACCTTCGCCGAGGAACATATCGTCGCGGATACCGATAATATCCGTTAAAAAACTGATCATATTGGCCGTTTCGCGTACGGTTTCACCATGAGCGATCTGCGATTTAGTCTCGTCCAGATCCTGAACTTCGAGCCCCAGCATATTGCAGGCTGAAGCAAAAGAAAATCGTGTACGCGTTGAGTTATCCCTGAAATTGGAAACTGCCAGCCCCGAATCAAAAACCCTGGTTGAAATATTGTGGTCGCGAAGAAATTTCAGTGCTTCGGCAACCAGCAGCGTTTGTTTGAGTTCGTCTTCAGTTTTATCCCAGGTTAACAGGAAATCGTTTTGATGCAGGTT
>CAZBZA010000155.1:4830-6081 GCA_964495865.1 uncultured Lentimicrobiaceae bacterium | reverse complement strand
AACCCTTGAAGGGTTTGTTTTCTAAAAGATACTATTATCAGATCAGAAACGCATAAGCCGCATAAAATGCTGCCGCTGTTTCCAGGTGATCAATAGGAACTTTTTCGTTAGGTGCATGGGCAAATACTTCGTTCCCGGGACCAAAACCAATCAGCGGGATTCCGTAATAACCATTTATTGTTACACCGTTAGTCGAAAAAGTCCACTTATCAACGATCGGATCTTTTCCGAAAAGTTGTTTGTAGGCTTCTACACCGGTGGTTACAGCCGGATGTTCTGCCGGGATTTTCCATGTAGGATAATATTTCTCCATACCATATTTCAGACCGGTATAAGCAACTTCTTCGTAATGCAACACTTCAACGGTGGCGTCCATGTCTTTAATTATTTCCTGAATTTCGGCAACAGCCGATTCCTTGGTTTCCCCCCAGGTAAGCCGGCGGTCGAGGTGAAACTGGGCATAATCAGCCACAGCGCAAAGTGAAGGACTTCCCGACTTGATTTCAGAAATGGTAACTGAACCTTTTCCAAGGAACTCATCACTGCCTAGTCGCTCGTTCAGTTTTTCGATTTCCAGAGCGGCGCGTGCAGCCATATAAATTGCGTTTTTACCGCGTTCGGGAGCGCTTCCATGGCACGAAAGCCCTTTAAACCGAACCAGTATTTCCATCCGTCCACGGTGTCCGCGATAAATATTAAGGTTTGTGGGTTCGGTGCTGATTACAAAATCGGGCCGTACATTTTCCTCTTCCACCAGGTATTTCCAGCAAAGTCCATCACAATCTTCTTCCATCACACTGCCGACTACCAGAACAGTAAGATCACGGTCGAAGCCGAGTTCCTTCAGTATTCGTCCGCTGGTTATGGCTGCTGCCGGACCGCCTTTCTGATCCACAGTTCCGCGTCCATAAACAAATCCGTCTTTTATTTCGCCGCTGAACGGGTCAAAAGTCCAGTTTGCAGCATTGCCAACATCCACAGTGTCCATATGACCGTCGATGGCAAGTATGCGTTTGCCGTTACCGATGCGTCCAATTACATTTCCGAGTCCGTCGATGCGCACTTCGTCGAAACCGGCTTCTTCCATCTGGCGTTTCAACTCTAGCTGAACGTCTTTTTCGTTTCCGCTGATTGATTTTATCTGAATCAATTTCGACAGGTTTTGCGCGGTGTAGTCACTGTACTTGTGCGAGAGGGCATTGATTTTTGCAAAAATTTCTTCCATTTTATTCAGGGTTTAGGCTTTCTATT
>CAZBZA010000155.1:0-4730 GCA_964495865.1 uncultured Lentimicrobiaceae bacterium | reverse complement strand
GCGGGTTCAAACTCATGATTGCCAACTGCTGAAATGGCATCTTTAATTGCTAACCATACTGATAATGCAAGCATCAGAGGAGGTTCGCCAACGGCTTTGCTTTTTCGTATGGAGCCTTCGTTCGGATACCCGTTTAATAGTTCGACATTGAAGATTTCAGGGATATCGTTTACAGTCGGTATTTTGTATGTATCGGGCGAATGCGTGAGTAAATGTCCACGTTTGTCCCATTTTATTTCTTCAGTTGTCACCCAGCCGAGGCCTTGTATAAAACCACCTTCAATCTGACCAATGTCAATTTCTTCATTTAAAGTATCGCCAACATCATGCAAAATATCGGAACGTAAAAGTTTTGATTCGCCGGTGAGCGTATCCACTTCCACTTCCGAAACGGCCATTCCGTAAGCATAGTAATAGAACGGGTTGCCTTTGCCCAGATCGCGGTCGTAGAAAATGCCCGGTGTTTTGTAAAACCCTGTAGCACTGAGGCTCACTTGCTTGAGATAGGCTGTTTTTACCAGGTCGGCGAAGGCAATTTTTGTATCTGGATGCGATTCGGAGAAAACGAAATTTTCGGCAAAAACAATCTGCTCAACGTTGATTGCATCATTTTTAAGAACTGTTTTCAGTTCAGCCAAAGCAATTTCAGCGAGTCGCGATTTAAGTTTTTCTATTGCATTTTTTACAGCCATTCCATTCAGGTCGCTGCCTGAAGAAGCCGCTGTTGCCGAAGTATTCGGAACTTTGGATGTGCTGGTAACACTGATTTTGATGTATTCAGCTGAAACGCCGAATTCGGCAGAGGCAATTCCATGAATTTTGGTATTTAATCCTTGCCCCATTTCGGTGCCGCCATGGTTTACAGCAATAGTTCCATCATTGTAAATATGCACCAAAGCACCGGCCTGGTTGAGGAAAGCAGTGGTAAACGAAATACCGAATTTTACCGGGGTAAGTGATATGCCACGTTTTACAAATTCATTTTCGTGGTTGAATTTCCCAATGGATTTTCTGCGATCGAAATATGCCGAGGATGCAAGCAGTTTGTCGTACATCAGGTGTAAACGGTTGTTGATCACGCTTTCACCGTAAGGAGTAATATTATGTTCTCCAATTCCGTAAAAATTAAGTTTGCGGATTTCAGCCGGTTCCTTTTTTAAGTATCGTGCCACACGATCGATGGCATTTTCAATAACAGCCATCCCCTGTGGCCCTCCGAAACCTCGGAAAGCCGTATTTGAAGGCAGATTCGTTTTGTACGCTTTCCCAACAATTTTTGCATTCGGGATAAAATACGCGTTTTCGGCATGCAGCATAGCTCTTTCGAGAATGGCGCGGCTGAGATCAGTTGCCGCGCCTGCATCAGAATTTAACTCAACCGAATAAGCAAGTATTTTCCCGTTGTCATTAAAAGCTATCTTGTATTTTGAAAAAAAACGGTGCCGTTTCCCTGTCATTTTCTGGTCGTCGTCGCGGGAAAGATGTATGCCAACCGGTCGGCGCGTGGCATTAGCAAGCAAAGCTGCCCATGCTGCTACATGATTGCCCTGGGTTTCCTTTCCTCCAAATGCGCCGCCCATTCGCCGGACTTCCACTTCCACTTCGTTTTTAGCAATGCCTAACACTTCGGCAACTATAGCTTGTGTTTCGGCTGGATTCTGACTCGATGCATGTATCAGCATTTCCTTCCCTTCACCGGGAATAGCAAGCGCAGATTGTGTTTCCAGATACCAGTGTTCCTGTGCCCCGGTTTCCAATTCTCCCGAAAGTATATGTGGTGCTGATTTAAAAATTTCTTCAGCATTACCGCATTCTATCAGCCTCGGAGGTGTGATAAGAGTATGATTTTTAATTGCATCCTCTAATGTAAGAATGGTTTCGAGTTCTTCAAACTCAATACGGATAAGCTTTTCAGCTTTAAAAGCAGCTTCTTCGGTTTCTGCGGCAATCAAAACAATGGCTTGCCCAATAAAAGTAACTTCATCTTCGGCAAGGCAGAGTTCGTCATCAACAACCGGCCCCATCTGGTTTTCACCCGGAATATCTTTGTGAGTGAGAATGGCAACAACTCCGTTCAGTTTTGAAGCTGCTTTAGCATCAAACAGGCTGATTCGTGCATGGGCTTCGGGGCTGTAAACCACTCTCCCATACAGTTGCCTGTTAGCCGTAATATCATTAACAAAAACCGATTGGCCGGTTACATGTTTTATAGCGCTGTCGTGTTTTAGGTCTGTGGTTTTCATAGCGACGGCGTTGAAGTTTCTGCGTAAAATTTCAATAAAAGATTACGGGCGGCAAGATTGCGGTATTCGGCTCCGGCACGCGCATCGCTCCAGGGCGAAAATTCCTCTACCAGTATTTTCATGGCATGTTCAACATTGGACCTTGTCCAGGGCTTACCGAGAAGAAATTTTTCGGTTTCTGATGCCCGCTTAGGTGTGTCGGCCATTCCGCCAAAGGCAAGTACGATTTCTTTCACATGTCCGTTATCCAACTGAAGTGAAAATCCACCGCTAACGGTCGAAATATCAAGATCCTTGCGTTTCGAAACTTTATACGATCTAATAAAAGTATTTGATCCTGGTTTTGAAATATGAACGGCGGTAATTAATTCATCGGAATGGATATCGGTTAACCGGTAGCCTTTTATAAATTCTTCAATTGGTATTGTCCGCAATAATGATTCGGACTGCAATTCGATATGCGCTTTATACGCTGTAAACAATGGGAGCGTATCGCCTATTGGTGACGCTGATCCTATGTTTCCTCCAAGGGTTGCCAGATTTCTGATTTGCAACGAACCGAAAACCCGCAGCATTTTGTGCAATGCCGGAAGTTTTTCCGCTGTTTGCAGCTTCAAATTTTCCAGGCTCAGGCCGGAACCAATTTTGTAAATATTCTTTTCTTCAACGAAATAATTCAAAGCAGCAACATCAGAAATATCGATGATATCAGTCAAAAATTCACGTTTTTTGGTTTGACGCAGAGCAGTGTCAGTTGCTCCACCAACAACAATTGCAGAAGGAAATTTCTTTCGTAAAACAAGAGCATCCTGTAATGTAAAGGGTTTGAAATAGTTTTGCCCTGATGCCTGTATATTCACTGGCGATCTATCCCTGTTTATATCCTGAAGCATACTGATGATTTTTGCTTCGTGAAGTGCGAATTTATCAGGGTCCACGCACGAACAGGCATGTTGAGCTGCTTTTATTATGGGCTGATAACCGGTGCAACGGCAAAGATTGCCCGTTAATGCGTCCTCAATTACTTCTCTTTCAGGATTATGATGGTTTTTATACAATCCAAACATCGACATCACAATACCTGGCGTACAATACCCGCACTGGCTTCCATTATGGTTTACCAATTCCTGTTGAACAGGATGCAATTTTCCTGCATCGGCCAGATTTTCGACTGTTATAAGCTGTTTGCCATGGATCATTGGCAAGAATATCAGGCAGCTATCTACTGTTTTATAAAAAAGCTTTCCATTAAAATTTTCGGCAATTACAAGCGTGCAGGCACCGCAATCGCCTTCGGCACAACTTTCTTTCACGCCTTTGTGAAAAGGGAAGGAGCGCAGGTAGTTAAGTACAGTAGTAGTTGGCTTCAGTTCATGATTTACATTAAAATCAACCGCGACTATCTTGTCGTTTAATACAAACTGAATTTTATCGCGCGAGGAACTCATGATTTTCGTAGTGTATTTTTCACGTCGATCATTTTTGCTACAATGCTGATGGCAATTTCGGCAGGTGTTTCGGCAGCAAAAGGAATGCCTATCGGCATATCCACTTTATTGAGTTGTTCTTCCGTGATATTGTGATTTCCAAGTGCGTTTTTCCTGATTTCAGCCACTTTGCGTTTGCTTCCTATCATGCCGAGGTAAGCATGTTCCCGGTTAGCGCAGACCAGCAGAACTTTTTCATCGAATTCATGCTGATGAGTAACAATTACAACATAGGTATTAGTATCAAACACCATCGAATCAATAATTTGAATCAAGTCGCCATTACGGGTTTCAACCCCTGTCAGATTCCACGATTCGAAAATTCCTTCGCGCTGATCGAATACAAACGGGCGGAATCCCAGTCCCACAGAATATCCGGCAAGTGCTTTCCCAATATGGCCGCCACCAAAAATATAAAGTTTGGGTAAGCATCCAATGGGTTCAAAATATATATCCATAGTTCCGCCGCAATGCATTTTCAGGTCATTTTCGAGGTGAAACTGCCTGGTAAAAGGCTCTCCGCAGGAAATTATTTTTAAAGCATCCTGAATTACCTGGAATTCGATGCTTCCGCCTCCTATTGTGCCTTTAATAGAGCCATCATTAAAAACCAGCATTTTCGAACCTGCTTTTCGCGGCGTGGAACCTTTAGTTCCGGTTACAATGCATAATACAGCAGGAATGCCCTGCTCAATAACTGTTTTCAGATCGTTAAAAATTGCCTGCATACTTATTGGGAATAATAAGCTAAATTATAAAAAAAATGCCGCCCTGTAAAGAACGGCATTGATTATTTTTACTTGTGATAACACCCTGACGGAAAGAAATGGCGTTATTCAGAAATGAGATGATTATCAGGTTATAAACTTGGATAAATGTGTTTAGAACTTTGTTTAGTCCATACTTAGAATTTCATCAAACTCCTGCTGACTCAATCGTTGCGGAACATAAGTTGCATCCCGTGAAGCCAGGTTTCGGCTGTATGCCCTGATGTGCCTGT
>CAZBZA010000154.1:0-7355 GCA_964495865.1 uncultured Lentimicrobiaceae bacterium | reverse complement strand
CCGATATCCTTATTTTGGTAGCATTAACATTCACATTATTGCCGTCAACCATCATAATATAAAAGTGTGTCTGGCTTAGGTTAACCTTATAAATATCAGGAACAACTGTATCATTCGAAGTTTCAAAAGGATCAGGTGTTGAAATAGCTGAAGCCGTAGCCTGATTACCTGGTTGTGGGCTTCCTGCACC
This sequence comes from uncultured Lentimicrobiaceae bacterium, assembly GCA_964495865.1. Classification (GTDB taxonomy): domain Bacteria; phylum Bacteroidota; class Bacteroidia; order Bacteroidales; family UBA4417; genus UBA4417. The sequence continues at coordinate 7,165 of CAZBZA010000154.1, read as the reverse complement.
GGTTCCGGTTTGGGCGACGACAGGGATGTTTTTATCGTATTTCTGAAGAATATCTTTCGCAAGAGGCGTTATCGGGTGAACCGGATTATTAAGGACAAGTTTGTTGAGTTCAACCACCATAGTATCAATGCTTTCAGTCTTTCCCAGCGATAATGCCCTGAGGTATTCAAATCGGGGTATAAGGTCTTTGTCCTTGTATTCGCTTATCGCCTGGTTGCTGTATAGAAGCACCATCCGGTATTGGCCGCGGTTAAAAGCCTGGTAGGTTTCCGCGTAAAGGGACGAAGCCCTGTTTTTACGGGCAAGTACTTCCTTGTTATACTCAGGGTCCCTTATCATTTGCGCATATTCCGTTTCACCATATTGGCTCAGGATAATTTCGCTGTATTTTGCAATGAGTGCTTCATCAGGAATTTCCTTTCCCATAAGGTACAACTGATAATATATGCGTATGATTTCCTTATTGGTCGGAAAGCGGCTTATAAGCTCTTCGAACGATTTTACAGAGTTTGGGTAGTCCTTAAGTCCGTCCTTGTATATATAACCCATATTGAGCAATGCGGAAGCAATTTGCTTGTTCGATGTTGCCAGCGCTGCCGGAGTTGTTGGTAATTGGGCAATATAGGTTTCAGGCTTTTTTGGGTCGGTTGAAGCTGTTTTTGTTACAGGTACATTTGCCGGATTATTTAGCGAATCAGCCGGATCGGTGGGGTCGAAGCTTATTTCGTCGAGTTGTACAACTTCCCTTTTATTGCTAAGCCTCCAGTTATCTTCCAGTTTACGTCGGCCCCATTTGCGCATGAACTCCGAAAATCCGAAACTGATAGCTGAAGGGTTGTAAAAATACCATCCGCCACCTCCAATGCCTGAAAGATTTTCGTTGCGCATGTTGGGCATATTGCTCATCATATTGGTTTCGTTGCGCTGCTGTTCTTCCAGCTCTTTCTGCAATTCTTCTTCCCTGATAACGTCGTCAATTATTTTTTTTATGATTGCTGCCAGTTCCGCTTCCGGCATTCGGGCAAGTTTTTGCAAACTGTCTTCATGTTGGACAATTCGCAGGTTAGTAACCAGTTCGGTCAGGGTAAGGGTTTTTTCACTTATTGCTATATAATTCGGGTGGTCGAGTGGCAGCGTCTGCATGGTAGTATCGTAATATGCTGCGGCCATCTCGTAATTAGTTCTCTTAAAAAACATATCAGCAAGCTGCAGGGATGAAGTTGATTTCTGAAAATCATTCTGCACACTGCTAGCCACCGAAAGTTTCAGGTAGTGCATTACAAGTGTATCATTTTTATCCAGGGCGGCAAGTTCGGAAAGGGCATAATATATCTGGTCGAAATAGTCTTTGTTTTTGGTGTCGTTAAGCATTTTTTTAAGTTGCTTTTCGAGGCCGGCTTTATCACCGGTATTTACATCAAACGATTTGGCCATATTGATCCTGGCATTGAAAATCATTTCGAATGAAGCCGGGCTTTTAATCACTTTTGAATAATATTCGGTTGCTTCAGCAAAATTCTTTTCCTGTTGTGCAATCTGACCAAGAATAAAGTGTAGACGAGCTTTAAGCTTTTGATCCGAGGCAAGCGAAATACCTTGTTTCAGGTTAGTTTTGGCTGATTCGTAATTACCGGTAAGAATATAATAATCAGCGTATAATAAAGGGATTTCGCGCTGTATGCGATAAGGCACTTTCTGCTTTGCCAGTCGCGATTCGAATTGCTCAACCTGGGCAACCACATCTTCATATCGTTTTTGCTGAATGTAACTCCGCATGTACCATAAGGAAGCTTCAAGTTCGGTTGGTGAGCCTGCATATTGTTTCATCAGGTATTCCATGGTGCGGCGCGAATTCGCATAGTCCTGCTTGTAAAACTGTGCTTTCCCGATAAGCATATAGCAATCGTCAATCCACTTATTGTATTCCTGGTTGCCAAAAAACAACGAATGACGAGGTATAGCTACCCCTGCTTTTTCTATTGCCCTGTCCATCTGCGAATATATCTTCCTGGCATCCTCGGCTTTACCGAAATTGTAAACAGTTAAAATACTGTTGTAATTATCAGGAACATTCTCTTGCAAAGAATTTCTTCCCGCTTTAAAACTCTCATTTCCATTCCAGTATATATTGTAATGTGTTGTAAGGCCATGGTAAGCCCTGCGGGTGAAAGTGTTCTTCTTGGTGGAACAGGAATACATCAAAGCCATACCGGCAATGAGCACCGATACGAAAATAAACCGGAAAATTACTTTCAATTTCAACGTGTGTTTGGTTAGCAGGTCGCGATTCTACAATATACTATTAACTCAGGGATTGCAAAAATATTTCATTTTTTTCGATTTACTGTTAAAAGACTTTTATTAAAGGCAGATATTCCGCATAGTTTATCGTGCTGACAAATAAATAGTTTCGAAATAATGGGAAATCCAGATGGCTGAATAGAAATTCAGATTTTTCGGTTTATAACCTGTTTTCCTCCTTTTTCCGGATTATGGGTCAGCTCTCAGCATTTATTTGCTAATCAAAGTAAATAGCATGCAGTCAATAAATTAGATCGTTATTTAAGTACTTTTATGAAATTATATTTTGGCATTCTGGTGCTGAATTTTTTTATTTTAGGTAGGTTTGCAAAATATTACTTGTTTACGGTATAAATATGGATATCAAATCCGAACGCACAAAAATCTGGAAGTTATTGGTACGTCGCATCCGCGATCAGTACAGGCTTGTGATTCTGAACGAGGAAACCCTGGAGGAACGCATCTCTTTCAAGCTTTCGCGGCTCAACGTTTTTGTTGCAATTGGATTGCTATCAATTCTTCTGGTGTTTATAACAACCTATATAATCGCTTTTACTCCGCTTAAAGAGTATATTCCCGGTTATACCGATATTACTTTGCAAAGACGCATTTATGAACTTCAGTTACGTTCCGATTCGGTGGCTTTTGCTATGCAGGCCCAGGAAAAATATCTCGACGGGCTCAAAAGGGTGTTGAATGGCGATTTGCCCAACGAGCGCGAAATGCTTCCCGCAGATACAGCCAAAACTCGTGATTACCGCAATATTAAGGATAAACGCTCAGGCGAGGATTCCGTGCTTAGGGCCGAATACGAAAAGGCTAGCAAATACACTCTTTTTAAATCGGATAAAACGTCGGCCAAAGGTTCGAGTATGCGAAATCTAACCTTTTTTACTCCGGTTAAAGGTATGGTTACCAGTGAATTTGATCCTTTGCGAAAGCATTTCGGAATTGATATAGTAGCCGCCCGCGATGAAGTTATCAAATCGGTACAGGATGGTACGGTAATTTTTTCGGGCTGGACAGTGGAAACAGGCTATGTTATCGCAATTCAACATCCCGGGAATGTAATTTCAGTTTACAAACACAATTCGGTATTGCTCAAAAAAGAAGGAAACATAGTACATGCAGGCGAAACGGTTTCAATTATCGGTGAAACCGGTGAGCTATCCACTGGGCCACATTTGCACCTCGAGTTATGGATTAATGGCATACCCGTTAATCCTATTGATTATATCGTTTTTTAATGAAAAACTTTCTGTTGTGCATGAAAACCATTGTCATTATAAGCTGAATATAGCAGGCATTTGCACTTCAAAACATTAAACTTTTTCAATCACCAAATCAATCACCTTCTAACAAATTTAAGAAGCTTCACAATTTGAAACGACGCATAGCTATTCTCGGATCAACAGGTTCAATCGGGACACAGGCACTCGAAGTTGTCAGGCAACATCCCGACAAGCTTGATATTGAAGTGCTTACAGCTCATTCAAATGCTCCTTTGCTTATAAGGCAGGCGATAGAGTTTATGCCCAATGCTGTTGTAATAGCAAAGGAAAGCATGTACGAGCGGGTTTTGGAAGCTCTCGATCCTTATGATATTAAAGTTTATCGCGGGTCAGCATCCATTGATCAGATTGTTGAAATGGAAAGCATTGATATGGTGCTTGTTGCTTTGGTAGGCTGGAGTGGTTTGAAACCAACCCTGTCAGCCATCAGAGCAGGAAAGCAAATTGCACTTGCCAATAAGGAAACGCTGGTGGTTGCCGGCGAACTGGTTACTAAACTGGCCCGCGAAAAAGGCGTAAATATTTATCCTGTCGATTCCGAACATTCGGCTATTTTTCAATGCCTGGCAGGCGAATTTCATAATCCTGTCGAAAAGATTATACTTACCGCTTCCGGCGGACCGTTCAGGGGAATGAAGCGCGATCAGTTGGTTAATGTTACAAAGGAGCAGGCACTAAAACATCCGAACTGGAACATGGGATGTAAAGTTACCATCGATTCGGCAACCCTTATGAACAAAGGCCTCGAAGTAATTGAAGCCAAATGGCTTTTTAATATTCCGGTCGAACAGATTGAAGTTGTGGTTCATCCGCAAAGTATAATTCATTCGATGGTGCAGTTTGCCGATGGCTCGATAAAAGCACAGATGGGAATGCCCGATATGCGCCTGCCCATCCAGTACGCGCTTACCTACCCGCAACGTTTGCCATCAACGTTTCCAAAATTCAGTTTCGATGATTGCCTGCAGTTTACATTCGAAAAACCTGATCAGGAGAATTTCCGCTGCCTCAATATTGCGTACGAAGCCATTCGCCTTGGCGGAAATATGCCCTGCATTATGAATGCAGCCGATGAAGTAGCGGTTCATGCATTTTTACGCGAGGAAATCACTTTTCTGCAGATACCGGAACTGATTGAGCGATGCATGTCGAAAACCGCTTTTATTCAGGTTCCATCATTAAATGATTACGAACTTACTGATATTGAAGCAAGGGCAATTGCAATGGAATTGATATCAGGATTCAGAAGTTGATCCTTATTTTGCTCATCAAACAGCCTTCCTGAAATGCTATTTTCAAACTCTTGGTTTCCAAGAGCAAAAAGCAGTAAATTTGCACCCCGTTTCGATACGGAACTCACCTTAAATTAAAGCAGAATCAACACATGGAAATATTAGTTAAAGTTGCACAATTACTTCTGAGTCTTTCGATACTCGTAATCTTTCACGAATTCGGGCATTATATCGCAGCACGGGTTTTTAAAATACGGGTTGAGAAATTCTATCTCTTCTTCGATCCCTGGTTCTCACTTTTCAAATTCAAAAAAGGTGATACCGAGTATGGTGTTGGCTGGTTGCCGCTTGGCGGATATGTAAAAATATCGGGAATGATTGACGAATCCATGGACAAAGAAGCCATGAAACTCCCGCCACAGCCACACGAATTCAGGTCAAAACCATCGTGGCAACGTCTTATTGTCATGTTGGGCGGTGTAACAGTTAATGTGCTATTGGCTGTTGGAATTTATGTAGTGATGCTGGCCTGGTGGGGACAGGAATATTTACCCAATTCCGAAGTAAAATACGGTATCACAGTTGATACACTCGGGCAGCAAATGGGCCTACGCAACGGCGATAAAATTCTTACTGTTGATAATAAACCTGTTGACGATTTTTTCAGGATTCCGGCCACTATTATCCTCGAAAACGCCAAAACCCTGCAGATCGAGCGTGACGGCCAGCCTTCGGAAATTACGCTTCCTGCCGGAATGATTTCTAAGATCATCAATCATAAATCACCCGATTTTATCAGTGTGAGGATTCCTTTTGAAGTAGCTGATTTTGCTCCCGGTTCAAAAGCTAAAAGCTCAGGAATGATGGTTGGCGATAAAATCATCGGCATCAACGGTGAAACGACGCTGTATTTTGATGAGTTCAAAACTGTGGTTCAGCAGAATAAAGGTAAAAATGTGGATGTTAAAGTTTTACGTGGTGCTGATACCATAGCTTTGGCTGTACCTGTATCCGACAGGGGACTCATTGGTGTAGCGCCAAAAGCACCGAATAAGTATTTTGTTTTTAAAGAGCACAGTTACAATATTATCGAAGCAATTCCTGCAGGGATTTCGATGGCATATAGCAAAACGGCTGATTACCTGAAATCACTAAAACTACTTTTTAAACCCGAAGTAAAAGCATACGAATCGGTTGGCGGGTTTATTACAATCGGCAGTATTTTCCCATCGGTATGGGATTGGGAAGCTTTTTGGAGTCTTACGGCATTCCTCTCACTTATGTTAGCCGTTTTAAATATTCTGCCTATCCCGGCTCTCGATGGCGGACATGTTATGTTCCTGCTTTACGAAATTGTTACAGGCCGCAAACCCAGTGATAAATTTATGGAATATGCACAAATAACAGGAATGGTATTGCTTTTCGCACTGCTGATTTTTGCTAACGGAAATGATATTGTAAAGTTATTCAGGTAGCATCTTTACGGAAATATAGTTGAAAAATGAATCCCGGAATGCAACTCTGTATTCCGGGATTTTTTTGTGCATACATCTCATTCAGTATGTTATCTCACCAGGGTAACGGTTCCTCTTATTTTCTTTAGTTCACCGGCTGACTGATTTTTAGGATCTGATATTTTGTACATAACCAGGTATGTGTACAATCCGGATGGTGAATCATTTCCGTTCAGGGTTCCATCCCAACCGATATGGTAATCGCTCGATTCAAAAACTTTCTGCCCCCATCGGTTGTATATGATCATGTTATAATCCAGTAAAACATTACCTCCTGTTACGGGGACGAAAAATTCATTTGTATTATTTCCGTCCGGCGAAAAAGCAGTTGGTATGTACACATCCTGAGGGCAATATGTAAGTATCACGCCAGAAGTTACAACACAGCCATTAGTATCTGTTACCTTAACCCAATATTCACCTTCATCCATGGCCGGATGCGATGGCAAAATACTTCCATCGTACCAGAGATAGGAGGGATATCCATCGCCGGGACTAAGCACATATTGGGTTCCGGCACATAAAGTATCGGATGGGGCAATGCTGATAATCGGTGCTGTATTTACCGAAATCTCGATAGTATCCTTGTCCGAACAACCCAGCAGGTCCATTACCGATAAAATATATAAACCGCCATCAGTACTGGTAATATTATCTTTTTCAAAGTTTTGAATGTATTCTGATGTTCCATCGGGCAGTATCCATTGATAGGTTATTGCATTTCCAACGGCATTCAGCGCAATTTGCCCGTCAACACAATAGTTGGTGTTTCCTTCAATTGCTGCTATATCAGAGGCTTCAACGGTTACAGTTACAGGAATTGAAT
>CAZBZA010000153.1:0-7418 GCA_964495865.1 uncultured Lentimicrobiaceae bacterium | reverse complement strand
TTTGGGTTTTGGAATTTGGAATTTGGAATTTAACCCGCTCCTAAATCAACTCTTTTATATCCTTAATTATCCTGGAGGCCAATTCTTCTGCCTTTGCGGCGGAAACACTTTCGGCATAAATCCTGATAATGGGTTCTGTATTTGATTTACGCAGATGCACCCATTCGTTGCCAAATTCAATTTTTACTCCATCGATAGTGCTGTTAGGCTGATCTTTATATTTATCATGAACTTTTGCAAGTATGAGATCGGTATCCATACCAGGCGAGAGGGTAATTTTATTCTTCGAAATGGTATAATCGGGATACGTGGCCCGCAATTGCGAGCATGAAAGCCGGGTTTTGGCAAGATGTGTTAAAAACAGTGCAATCCCAACGAGTGCATCGCGACCGTAATGGATTTCGGGATAAATAACTCCGCCATTTCCTTCGCCACCAATAATGGCATTTGTATCTTTCATCATTTTTACCACATTCACCTCCCCTACTGCCGAGGCCGAATATTTATACCCTTTGCCTTCGGTAACATCGCGCAAAGCACGGGTCGACGACATATTCGAAACGGTATTGCCGGGCGTATGATTCAAAACATAATCAGCCACGGCAACAAGGGTATATTCTTCGCCGAACATTTTCCCGTCTTCACTTACAATTGCAAGCCGGTCAACATCAGGATCAACTACAAAACCCACATGCGCTTTATGATCGACAACCGTTTTACTCAGCTCATGCAAATGCTCGGGCAAAGGCTCCGGGTTATGCGGAAACAGACCATTTGGATCACAATACAAATCAATAACTTTATCAACACCCAAGGCTCTAAGCAACCTGGGAATTACTATACCGCCGGTTGAATTTACAGCATCAACAGCCACTCTGAATTTAGCCTTTTTAATTGCCTCAACATCAACCAGTGGAAGATCGAGAACCATTTTTATATGTTTGTCGATAAAAGTATTATCAGCCGTGTACGAACCCAATTTCGCAACTTCACTATATTCGACATGAATTGATTCGGCATTTTCGAGCACGCGTGCGCCGGCTTCGCCATCCAGAAATTCGCCATCTGAATTAAGTAGTTTAAGCGCATTCCATTCGCCGGGATTATGGCTTGCTGTAAGGATAATTCCGCCCTGAGCTTTATAACTTGTAACGGCCACTTCTACAGTCGGGGTGGTTGAAAGTCCCAGATCAATTACGTTAATACCCATACCCATCAAAGTACCACAAACCAGGTTACTCACCATGGCTCCTGAAACGCGGGCATCACGGCCAATTACAACAGTTATTACTTTACCCTGATTGCCATTTATAATATAAGTAGCATACCCTGTTACGAATTTTACAATATCCGATGGAGTAAGATTATCGCCAGGTTTCCCGCCAATGGTTCCTCTTATGCCTGAAATACTTTTAATTAATGTCATCGCTCTATTTTTTTTTACAAAGATACAATTAGGAAGGGATTGAGAAAATGATTGCGACGTAAAATAACTAAAGGAGATCAGGCTAAAGGCAAAGGTTGACTTTGAATCGTTCGAACACGAAACTAAAAATTATTACCTTTGCAGGATTAAACTATTACCTGCGATGGATAATTACGAAGAAGATAAAGAATACCTGCGCGAACTGCTCGAGCGTTTTGAGAGCGGTGTCGGGGAAGGCGGATATTCCTTTTTCGATAGTAGTGAACTAGAGGATATTATCTATTATTATTTTAGCGAATCGGAACTGAACAAAGCCCGCAAGGCTATAGATTATGCGATAGGTCAGTTTCCTGCTGAGGTTAGTTTCCAGGTGTTTAAAGCCCAGTATTTCCTTAACAACGGGGAACCGGAAAAAGCGCTTGCCCGTTTAAACAGCCTTGATGCTATTGATCCGCAGAATCCTGATGTTTTACTCACCCGCGCCACGGTTTACAGCAGTATGCATAAACATGCCGAAGCCATAAAAGAATACCAGAAAGCGCTTGGCAAAGTTGACGAGGACCTCGATGAAATACATACCAGCATTGCATTCGAATATCAGAACCAGGGAGAATATACCAAAGCTGCCGAGCACTTGAAAAAGGCTATCAAACTGAACAAGGATAACGAAAGCCTTCTGTATGAGATAGGTTACTGTTATGAAATGGGTCAGATGAGTGATGAAGCTGTTAGTTTTTTTACCCGCGAAATAAACGTCAGGCCATACTCTTACGTTGCCTGGTATAACCTTGGAATGGCATACAGCGCTCTCGAATTATATGAGAAATCAATTGATGCTTTTGATTATGCAATAGCCATTGATCCGTCGTTTACCCCTGCCTATTTCAGCAAAGCACAGTGTTACGAGCAGATGGAAATGTTCCAGGAAGCCATCAACGTATATAAATATACATTTGAGCTCGAAAAACCGGATTCAATGACTTATTACTATATCGGCGACTGCTATGCCAGCCTCGAAAAATATGAAACAGCCATTGAGTTTTATCGAAAATCAATAAGTTTCGAACGTCACTTCTCTGATGCCTGGTTAGGTATAGGATTATGCTTTGTAGAACTTGGTCAGCATAGTGAAGCTTTATCGCATATTGAACAGGCAATTAAACTGGAATCGGATAACGCCGAATACTACATTGTGCTGGCCGAAACGCAGCTTGCTCTTGACTTGAACGATGCGGCTTTGCTTTCGTACGAAAAAGCCAGTGAGCTCGAGCCTTATCATGCCGAAATATGGCTCGATTATTCCGATTTTTATGCCAACATTAAAAATGATTACGAAAAAGCACTCGAAATCCTTGAAAACGGCATTTACTATCAGGGAGATAACAGTGCTTTAATCTACCGCCGTGTTGCATATCTATACGAGGCCGGAAGACATAAAGAAGCAATTCTTGAACTTTTTATTGCTTTAACCCAGGATTTTGAAGCACATACTCAATTGCTCGAATATTCGGAAAAAGCTAAAAATTCAGTTGAAGTACTTGCCGTTATCGAATCGTATAAAAACCAAAACCCATAAGAATTGCAACACCCTTTTATTTTTCTGTATTAAAAGGAAAGACCGGATACCGATTTTAAAAATCAAGCTTTCGTCAGTTTTTCCAACTAATATTTGTTTATCAAACGTACTAAACTTCTACAAAATAATCATGCGTTTATTCGGACTTGTCGGTTACCCTCTCTCCCATTCCTTTTCAGCCGACTTTTTCAAACAAAAGTTTACAAACGAAAATATTAATGATGCAGAATACCAGCTTTTCCCGTTAAATTTAATTTCGGAACTGCCTGAACTCATCAAACATAAACCTGATTTACAAGGTTTTAATATAACAATCCCATATAAAATTGCCATACTTCCCGGGCTTAACTATATTTCAAAAGTTGCTACAGAAGTCGGCGCAGTTAATTGCGTGAAAATTGAACGAACTGATTCCGACATTAAGCTTTTTGGGTTTAATACTGATGTGCATGGCTTTCGCGAATCGTTGTTGCCTTATTTAAAACCATATCATTACAACGCGCTTATTTTAGGAACCGGTGGCGCCGCCAAAGCGGTTAGCTATTCGCTGCTCGAATTAGGAATTAGTTATACGATGGTTTCCAGAAACAAAAAAGATAAAACCTGTCTTCATTATTCGCAGCTTACCGAAGAAATAATTACGGATAACTTGATCATTATCAATACTTCACCTGTAGGCATGTATCCTGAAACTGAAACAGCCCCGGATATTCCATACCAATTCCTGGGCAGTAAGCATTTATTATTCGATCTGATATACAACCCGGCTGAAACTTTGTTTCTGAAAAAGGGACGCGAGGCAGGCGCTGCCACTAAAAATGGTTTGCAAATGCTTGAATTACAGGCGGAAAAGTCGTGGGAAATATGGAATTCATAAAAAAATTAAGTTAACTTTACATCTGAAGTAGTGAATTATTTTTGATGTAAAATTTCGCAAAATTTCCATCAAATACTTTACTGATAAAAACTATCAGATAAGCTGTCAAGGCTTTGTCATCAAAAGTAAGTTCCATAAAACACGTAACAAAGTTTTTCCCCTAAATCCTAACCCCAACCCCTAAATCCTAACCAATATGTCCGTCCTGATGCAATTTGCCATGTTTCCCACCGACAAGGGAGCCAGTGCCAGTGAATATGTAAGCCGCGTAATAGCAATGATTCGCGAAAGTGGTTTACCTTATCAACTCAGTGCCATGGGTACAATTATTGAAACAGAAACACTCGACGAAGCTCAGGTAATAGTAAAAAAAGCCTATGATTTGCTCAGCAACGACTGTACCCGTGTGTATTGCACGGTAACTTTTGATATCCGTAATGGGAAATCAGGCCGGATGTCGGAGAAAATTGCTGCCATTGAAGAAAAAATCGGCCCCGTAAACCATTAATCCTTCCTTATCACCTCGATTGTGAAATCGGCTGCCCAGGCTGCCAGCGCTCCTACTGCTGCCAACACAGGAGCTACCAGAGCACCAATTACGCCAAGAGTAACAGGTATTTCGAGATATACTTTTCCTGAATCGTCTTTAATAATAATACGGTTCACGTTGCCTTCGCTGATCAGTTCGCGGATTTTGCGCATCAGGTCTTCGCCTTTGACTTTAAATTCAGATGAGTTCATTTTAAAGAGTTTTTATGCTTATCAGACGCATTTGGAAATAACCGGTTACATATTTCCGAAGGGTTCGAATGAAGGGGATCGGGAGTTCAAAGCAATAGTTTTGCGTAACCCGGCATTAATCAAAATCTTTAAATGTCCTTTCGATTGAAAAAAGAATTCAATTTTCTGATAAAGGGCAGAATTCGTACTTTTGCGGTTATGAAAAAAAACGTATTCCTGATAATATTTCTGTTTCCGTTGCTAGGCCTTGTATCATGCAAGGACAAGCAAGCCGAAAACCACAAGCCGCAACTGACTGTAAGCATAATTCCTCAAAAATATCTGGCAACTTTTATTGCCGGTGATAAGTTTGATGTACAAGCCATGTTACCGACTGGGTCGAACCACGAAACATATGAACCTGCCCCTCGCGATATGGAGAAAATTGCTAATTCGGAGTTTTACTTCATATTAGGAGCGCTTGATTTTGAGCTCACATGGATGGAGCGATTCACTTCTTCAAATCCATCGATGCAGATAATAAATACCAGCAAAGGAATAGAAATGCTGAGCGGACATATTCACAAAGAAGGCGAAGATCATGACCACAGCCAACATGGTATTGACCCGCACACCTGGCTTTCTCCGTCCTGCATGAAAATTCAGGCTGCAAACATCTGTAAAGCACTTTCGGATTATGATACTCTAAATGCTGATTTTTATACCGCAAACCTCGAAAAGTTCAACTTAATTGCTGATTCTACTGATCAACGAATCCGTGAAATACTTTCAGGTTCCGCAGGAAAATCCATACTTATTTTCCATCCTGCACTTGGTTATTTTACACGCGACTATAACTTAACGCAAATAAGTATTGAACAGGAAGGGAAAGAACCTTCGCCGGCCCACATAAGCGAACTTATTAGAATTGCAAAAGAAAAAGGATTAAAATCAGTATTTATTTCCAAAGAGTTCGATACAAGAAATGCCGAAGCCATTGCCCGTGAAATTAACGCCAAAATCGTAGTTTTTGATCCTATGGCCGAAAACTGGGCAGAAAACATGATACATCTTGCAAAACTGATTGCTGAAAACTGATACGCGACTCCATGAATGAACTCATTCAACTTGAACATGTTACAGCCGGATACGACAACGGGATTGTACTGCGTGATGTTTCGCTCACCGTATCAGACCAGGATTTTATCGGCGTAATTGGTCCGAATGGAGGTGGAAAAACAACTCTGATCAAATTAATCCTCGGATTGATAAAACCCGTATCTGGCACCATTCGCCGTTTCGACAACCAGGATGGCAGCTTTATGGGATACCTGCCTCAGCAATCGCACATCGATAAAAAATTCCCGATTACGGTGCAGGATATTGTTCTTTCGGGGCTGATGTCGGCAGGAAAAGGATTCAGCAGGTATTCGTTGAAAGACAAAACCCAGGCACTTGAACTGCTCGGCCAGATGGGAATAAGCCATTTAGCAAAACGGACTGCAGGAGAACTTTCGGGAGGACAACTGCAAAGAGTATTTATTTGTCGTGCGCTTATTTCGACCCCAAAACTCCTGATTCTGGATGAACCTAATACATTTGTAGATAACCGTTTTGAGCACGAAATGTATGAACTGTTGCAACAATTCAATAAAAAAATGGCTATCATGATCATTTCGCATGATGTTGGCACCATTTCGTATTTTGTAAAAACAATAGCATGTGTTAACACATATCTGCATTACCATCCGTCAAATATAATTACGGAGGAGCAACTTGCCGGATACAACTGCCCGCTTCAGATAATAACACACGGCGATGTTCCGCATACGGTACTTCAAAAACACGATCACTTACACGACCATGCAGATCATACTCATTCACAAGTTCACAAGCACGATTAGCGATGGCAGGAATACTCTCTTACGATTTTGTTATCCATGCCCTTGAAGCTGCTTTGCTTGCCAGTATTACATGTGGTTTTATAGGTGCTTATATTGTTGCCCGCCGTATGGTTTTTATCAGCGGAGGCATAACACATGCTTCATTCGGAGGAATTGGGCTCGGTTATTTTCTGGGTATAAACCCCATTTTCGGAGCTGCGATATTCAGTATCCTCTCAGCATTTGGAATCCGGGTTGTATCGAAGCAGACGGATATCCGGGAAGATTCAGCTATCGGAATTTTGTGGTCGTTTGGCATGGCTGTAGGTATAATATTTATATATCTTACACCAGGATATGCGCCCAACCTGATGTCGTACCTTTTTGGAAGCATTTTAACTGTTACTGCCACCGACTTAACCTTGATGGCAATACTTGCCGTGATTACAGTCGTTGTTTTTATGCTTTTTTACCGTACCATCCTGTTTATTTCATTTGATGAAGAATATGCCCGTTCGCACAACGCACCTGTTGAAACATTTAATTACCTGATGCTCATCCTTGTGGCTTTAGTTATAGTAATAAACATACGAGTTGCGGGTATTATATTGGTTATTTCGTATTTGACAATTCCACAAAGTACTGCAAATCTGTTTGTTAATGATCTTAAAAAAATAATCATACTCTCAATGATTATAAGTTTTACTGGCAGTGTTATCGGATTAATCATCTCATATTACTGGAATATTCCTTCGGGAGCGACAATTATTTTTGTTTTTGTATTGATATTTATGGTTGCACGTTCTATAAAATACCTGCTTACCAGGAAACAAAGGGGTTTATCTGTTTCAGGCAGTTAGTCGGGTTCCGAACTGGTAGTATGATATTGTTTTCTCTGTTGAAATGAACATGCATTAACAGTTGTTGTTACAAAAA
>CAZBZA010000152.1:0-7418 GCA_964495865.1 uncultured Lentimicrobiaceae bacterium | reverse complement strand
TTGCAGTAATAATGGATCTTGTGCATTCACATACGGTAAAAAATCTGAATGAAGGTTTAAACCTTTTCGATGGAAGTGAAACTCAATATTTCCATGCCGGCGAACGGGGCGAACATCCTAATTGGGACTCAAAACTGTTTGATTATGGAAAAACTGAAGTACTACAGTTTCTTTTGTCAAACATACAATTCTGGCTCAAAGAATTTCATTTCGATGGTTTTCGCTTTGATGGTGTAGGCTCAATGCTTTATTTCCACCATGGAGATGAACCAATCGATACTATTGACAAATATTTTAAACATGGAGTGGAATTCGATGCAATTACATACTTGCAGCTGGCCAATCACCTAACACATCACATTAATCCCCAGGCCGTTACTATTGCTGAGGATGTTTCAGGCATGCCGGGACTAACCTCACCAATTGATGATGGAGGTATAGGTTTTAATTTCAGGTTGGGAATGGGTATTCCTGATTTTTGGATCAAATACCTAAAAGATGTTCCGGATGAACAATGGAGTATGGGCGAAATGTGGCAGGTTTTAAACGACAGGCTGCCCTATGTTAAAACAGTTACCTATTGCGAATCGCACGATCAGGCTTTGGTTGGTGATAAAACAATAGCATTCAGGCTCATGGATAAGGAAATGTATTATAATATGCAATCGTCCGACGAGAATCTGGTTGTGGAAAGAGGTATTGCATTGCATAAAATGATCAGGCTTATAACCATAAGTATGGGAGGACAGGCTTACCTTAATTTCATGGGTAATGAGTTTGGACATCCCGAATGGATTGATTTTCCGCGTGAAGGTAATAACTGGAGTTACAAACATGCACGCCGTCAATGGTCGCTTATGGATAATCCATTGCTCAGGTATCATTATCTATCGGATTTTGATCGCGCTATGATTAAGATCATAAAGGATGCGAACCTTTTAAGCACTTTATTTGCCAACCAGATAAATTGCGACGAAAACAATAAATGCCTTGTTTATGAAAGAGCCGGATTGTTGTTTTTATTTAATTTTCATACATCCGGTTCTATTCCGGGTTATGAATTTGAAGTTCCCGAAGCAGGCACTTATAAAATTGTATTAAATAGCGATCATTCTAAATATGGAGGCCATGGACGGATTAATGAAGAAATGTCTTATCAGACCCATTTAGACGAGGCTACATCAACACACAAGGTAAGTATTTATTCAACTAACCGTACAGCTATTGTACTTCAAAAAATAAAATAAGACGCCTGTCAATAAAAAAGTTGTTAATAAATTAAAATAACATACTTTTTTTTCAATTTCTTCCGTATAATTGCACAATTTTTTAGAATAAAAGCTTAGACTACAATGCAAAACAATCGTAAAAAACTGATAATCAATTACGCCAATGTTTCTCCGGAAATAATGGAAGCCATACGCAAGAAATATCCTTTAGGCTGGATCAATCATACAATTAAAATTCCCCAGCCCAATGGTGCATCCTTCTTTGCTATTACTATCGATACGGAAGAAATTAGTTACCTCATTAAGGTTCCAGTTAAAATCGATACCAAGTCAGATAAAGATGAAGATTTTTTCGACTCGGCACTCGATCTGAAAGAAACTGATGAAAAAGAAGAGGATGACGATGAAGAAAAAGAAAAACGACAGGATTCGGATGAATAAAAATTTTCATCAATCTTAACATCTTTTAACAAGATTATTAAATGATTATTTGTGAGATAATTATACTTTAGCCCGGTAAATAACAAGCATAAATATTTTTTCTTGCCGATAATTAAAAAACATTAAAAAGAGAGGCTTCTAACCTCTCTTTTTTTTTGCTGTTAAATCAAAATATAAATTCAGTATCGTAACAGCTGTTTCTAACCGAAAACCAGACGCTGTTTTATTAGAGACAAAATACAAGCACCTATCCTACTAAGACGTTAATTTCCGAATACCTGTATTTGGAGTAAACGATACGTTTTGTTAATGCGAGAGCAAGTGTAAGTGTTCCAATTCTACCGATATACATCGATAGTATAATTATACTTTTGCCTGCATCAGATAAGGATGAAGTAATGCCTGTTGATAAACCGACAGTACCAAAAGCACTAATTTCTTCAAAGAGCAGGTCAATAATATCTTTATCTGGTTCAGAAACTGACAGAAAAAAAGTGGAAATAAAAATAAGGGAAATTGAGAATAGAGCAATAGAATAAGCTTTGCTTATAGTACCATTAGATAAGGTATGTTTAACAATTTCAACATTTTGTCTGCCTTTTATCGTACTTATTGCTGAACGGAGCAATACAGAAAATGTTGTTGTTTTAATACCTCCACCTGTTGACCCTGGAGATGCGCCAATAAACATAAGGAACATCATAAAGAAAATCACGGGCTGTCCCAAATGGCTGATGTCAACTGTATTAAATCCGGCTGTACGGCAAGTAACTGATTGAAAAAGTGATGAAACAATACTTCCATAAATGCCATAACCTGAAATAGAATGCCGGAATTCAACAAGATAAAAAATAACAGCACCTACAACGATAAGTATACCCGAAGTATACAGTGCTATCCTTGAATGAGCTTGCAATCTTTTCCATTTGATCTTTCTGCGTTCCCTGATATTCCGGATTGCAAAAATATCTTCCAATACTATAAAACCTATTCCCCCTAAAAATATCAAGGTTGCGATTACCAATTGCATATGGTATGCATGTCTTACAGAAACATCAAATAGCCCATCTGTAAATAAACTAAAACCTGCATTATTGAAAGCAGAAATTGAATGAAACACTGAAAAATAGATCTTCTCTCCTACCCCTCTGAAATACATTTCGGCAGGCCATGTGAAAAACAAAAGGAAAGCACCTGTAATTTCAATAAAAATACTATAGGCAAAAATCCTACGTAAAAGCCCTCTCGTATCACTTAGTTTATCAGTCGAAATAATATCTTTAATAAGGGATTGCATCCGTATTCCTCCAGAATTTCGATAAAACGTTGCAAAGAGTGTGGCAAATGCAACAATGTTTAAACCACCAAGTTGCATTAAAAGCATTAGTACTGTTTTCCCTTTAAGAGTAAAACAAGTTGCTGTATCTACCGCGGATAAACCGGTAACACAGCAGGCACTTGTTGACGTAAAAAACGCATCAATTAGACTGATGCCACTTACAGTCATTTCCGGTAATAACAACAATCCGGCTCCTGATGCGATTAATAATACAAATGATAAAGCAAGTAAACCTGATGGTCCGATATGTATATGATCAATAAACCTTCCTGCTTTTCCAAGTTCGACAATGATAATAAGGAAAAAATAAAATTGTATAAAAAGGTTGTAATATGTATGAATTCCAGGGAAACCAATTGCCTGCATGAACTGCTGAACAATATTTGCTCCTGTAAAAGCATTGACAATTTGATCAAACGCAATTAGCGAAAGCAAAATAGCTTCAAATCTGTTTTCTCTTATAAAATCAATTGGGTGGAATTCGTAAAAAATTCTGGTCAGAAATTTAAATATATAAAAAATGAGGCTTGTTCTGATTATTGAATTTGAAAGTTGCAAGGTGTCATCCGTTTGGGGAAAACCGTGTTGGTAGATTATTGCTGTGATAGCAATCAGCGAAACGATAGCACTTGCAAAATGCAAAGCACCAACAACATAATACCTATGTTTATAGAGCCTGATATTAATAAACTCCCTTATACGGAAAACTCTGTCTCTGAGCATACCCTAAGTATTGATTTCAAGAAATCGGTCAATATCATGCACATGACCAAAAAGCACGAGTCTATCAGTAGCCTGTAGGGATTGTTTCGAATCAGGCACTCCGATAATGTGATGCTCGATAATTTCTTTACCGTCTTTAATGACTCTTAGCTCTTCTTTAACAGTTATAAGACTGAGTTTATATTTATCACGAAGGTCAATTTCTCCAAAGGTTTTGTTTATACAGTTTTTAGGGCTAAAAAGCTCTACAACTCGATGATTGTCAGGTAATTGTAAGTAGCTAACAATATTGGGGTTCAGCATTCGTTCAGCCACAATTATACCTACTTCCTCTTCGGGCGAAAGTACTTCGGTTATCCCCATTTTTTCGAGAATAATACGTTGAGCTTCTCCATTAGCGCGGGTAATTATACGCTTAACATTGAGATCCAGAAGTATCGAAGAGCAGAGTAATCGTTGCTCGAAATCGGAACCTATAGCTACTACAACAGCATCAAATTCCTGGATACCCTGGCCTTGTAGTGCTCGTTTATCAGTTGCATCAAGGGTTACGGCGTAGGCAACATCATCGCCAATGCTATCAATTATTTCAGGATCGCTGTCAATTGCCATTACTTCGTATCCCTTTGCAGATATAGCTTTAGCAATAGCTTTTCCAAATTGTCCGATTCCGATTACTGCATATTTATTACTTGCCATGCTATTAAAGTTGATCAGTAAAAAAAAGGCAAATTTAAGCTGAATAAGGCAGATTATATCCTGTTAGAAGAAAATATAGTTAGAGTAAATATTTCTCGTAATATTTTTTTTACTCATTTACTAAATCGCTATAAATCAAATGCAAAATATAATAGGCATGGTTCAAAATCAGGACAAGAACCTGTTTCGCTAAATTGGAATTGATTGAATTCAAAATGGGACTTTTGAAATAAAAAATAGCATAGAAATATTCTATTAATAAACTGAATATCAATTTATTAATAATAAAGGCATGGAATTTGTAAAGACGTTCAATAGGATTAAAGAAATTTCGGGATTGCATAGAAATTATTTTATGAACAATTGACTTTTCTTCTGATTCCGCTAACTCATCTTAACTTGTCTGCTTCTCTACTTCCTCGTGCCTCTTGTCTACTAAGTTTAACAAATAATCATTTTTTTTATCATGATTAAAGAGAACGAACGTACAAGCAAATCAATGTTCAGGATATTTATAATGTTCCTGACTATAATAACCTTTTTTGTTTCTATAATTATTGCTCATTTTTTTATAGATCCCAATATCAAATATTCATCGGAATATCTTGCATTGTTATTTCTTTTGCTTCCTGTTTGGTTCATTGGTTTATCAAAAACGGCTCTTTTACAGATTTATAGAGTAAATCATTATCCTAAGCTTTTCACCCAAAGCATTAAATTTATCATTATTGCCGTTGGTATCCTTTTTGGACTTGTTAACCTTTTAAGTTTCAATACAATTTCCAAAGATTTTATTTTCGTTTTCGCCATATTTAATCATTTCGCCATTTGTTTATCCTATGTTGTTGCCAATCAGTACCATATGAGCAGAAGAAGAAAAGGAATAAATCTTAAAAATATCATATTAATAGCTGATGAGGAAAGTGAGAATTTTATTCAGGATATAGTTAACCAGCGGGAATTGGGATATAACATTACTATGATTGTATCCGATTCAAAAAAAATATATGAAAAGTTCGGGTCCGAAATCAGAGTTGTAAAAAAAACATTGAGTTTGTCATGTCTGATAAAATCGCAGATCGTTGACGAAGTTTTTTACTGCAAGAATAATTTTAACTCAATCGAACTACAGCACCTAATGGATGCATGTAAAGAAGTTGGAATTGTTTTCAGGTTAAATTCACAATTCATTAATGCATCTTCAACACCTAATGAGATTCACCATTTTAATTCCACACCTTTCATTACTTATCATAATAAACCTTCTAATGAATACGCATTAAGTTGGAAGTATGTATTTGACTTTACATTTTCACTTATGGTGATTATGCTGTGGATGCCCATTTTTATATTTATCGGTATCATGATTAAGCTAACCTCCAAAGGACCAATTATTTTCAAACAAAAACGGGTTGGCCTGCACGGACGCGAATTTTATATCTTTAAATTCCGGACAATGATGGTTGACGCTGAGAAATTACAAGCAGCTATAATGTCGCAAAATGAAGCTGATGGTCCTGTTTTTAAAATTAAGAATGACCCGAGAATTACAAGCATAGGAAAGTTTCTTCGTAAAACAAGTCTTGATGAATTGCCCCAATTCTTTAATGTTTTAAAAGGTGATATGTCATTGGTAGGACCAAGACCTCCGATTATGAATGAAGTTAATCAATATAAAGCATGGCAATTGCGTCGCTTATCAATGCGTCCCGGAATTACCTGTACCTGGCAGATTATGCCTGACCGAAATAAAATTTCCTTTGAAGATTGGATGAAACTTGATCTTCAATACATCGATAATTGGTCGTTACAAAAAGATTTTCTGTTGACTTTTAAAACAGTTCGTGCTGTTATAATGGGAAGCGGGCAATAAGCAATAAACTTTTATTCAGGATTAAAATATTTTAACTAATTTATCTAAAAAGCTATAAGAAAATTGAAATATTACAGATTTTATATAGGTTGATGCTTTTAAGATTTTATTTTTTTGCAGCAAAATGTTGTAATAAAGTATTAGTTTGTATATTATAATGTTATCGTATTATTTTTACAACTATCTTGAAAAAGTTTCTTTTTTTTGCATTACATACTTAATTGTTTTTAAAATATTACATATTTATTATATTAGACATTTTTTTTTTCGATTTCAAAGTAGAAATTGAAATCGTTTTTTTTTTGCACAGATTAATGTTAAAATCTTTTTAACAAAGTATTCATAATGTGAAATTTATTATACCTACTTTTGTGAAGCAAAGAGAAAAATTGAATGGATGAATCAATAACTTCCGCTAATACAATCAGCTTCCAAGTTTCGAGTAGGTTTCTTTTTTTTACACTGATGCTTGTAACACTCTATTCCTTCCTGATCTTCGGATAATCCTCTCCCAAACCAACTTTAAGCTAGGTTTCAAATCATTTAACATAATTTGCGATAGTAATCGTTAATGATTGTTATGTGTTAGTTAGTAATTCAACAATAATTACTTAGGTAAATACTTTTATTTCTAAGAACTACCTGCCATATTCCACGTTGTAATTCATTGTGGAATTCTTGTAAACTAACAAAATATTATTTACTGGCCTTTTCAGATTTATCAAGATTTTTTCTTTAGTAATCTGAAACAGATTGATTTAAGCTTTAGAAGTTTGATTTATTATTAAAAATCAAAATGCTTAATTATCAATTTTCTTTGATTCTCCAATAGTTTCTTTTGCAAACATTTAGTCTGAAATTTTTCAGTCGAATTTGTTTCTTGGGTTTATTTTACCTGATTGAATAATTATGTAATTATCATTCGGATAAATAATTGCGCTTAATGCTTAAAAAGAATGAATTAAATTAAAATGACTCAAACTCTATGTTAAATTTTTAGGTCTTAAAAATCGACACCGGAATAAGAATTCGACAAGAAAAGTAGGAGAAAAACTTCTATTTGTAAAAAAAATACATTGATAACATAAAATTTAAAAAATGGATAACAAAAAGA
>CAZBZA010000151.1:0-7422 GCA_964495865.1 uncultured Lentimicrobiaceae bacterium | reverse complement strand
GCGGATATGCTCTTTTACAAAAAAACACTGAAAAATCGCTGGGAGTGCCGCAGCAGGCACCGCCGGTTCAGCTTACAAGTATGCCCGGGTTAGCAGCTTACCCTGATTTTATACTTCCGGCCAACAATTCAATACATGCTGTGGTTCATATTAAAACGGAATATGCCCGTAAAAACAGCTTGTATGATAATTTCTTTAATTTTCACGAATTCTTTGGCGAAAGCCCTTACAGCAAACCCGGTCCGCTTCAGGGAGCCGGCTCAGGAGTTATAATTTCGCCTGATGGTTATATTGTTACAAATAATCATGTGGTTCAGGATGCCAGTAAAATAGAAATTGTATTAAACGATAAGCGTTCATACGAAGGCACCATTGTTGGAACTGATCCATCTACTGACCTGGCTGTTGTTAAAGTGAAAGAAACAAATCTGCCTTTCCTGGGATATGGTAACTCCGATGAACTGCAAATCGGCGAATGGGTGCTTGCCGTCGGCAATCCTTTTAACCTTACCAGTACGGTTACTGCCGGTATTGTTAGTGCCAAAGCGCGTAATATCAATATTTTAGGCACACCCGATGGTACTTCAATTGAATCGTTTATTCAAACTGATGCTGCCGTTAACCGTGGTAACAGCGGAGGTGCCCTTGTAAATACCCGAGGCGAGTTGGTTGGAATAAATGCTGCTATTGCAAGCGGAAATGGATTTTATGCCGGATACTCGTTTGCAGTTCCTGTAAACATTGTGAAAAAAGTTGTTGCCGATCTTATTGATTACCGTGAAGTTCAGCGTGCATTCCTTGGCGTAAGTATTCGCGAGATGGATAGCAAATTTGCTGAAGAAAAAGGGATAAAAGAACTTCGTGGAGTATATGTTTCGGAAGTTAACGAAGGCAGTGCCGCAAAAGATGCCGGCATCGAAAGGGGTGATATTATTACTTCCGTGAACTCAATTACAGTAAACAGCACCTCTGAACTTCTCGAGCAGATAAGCCGTTATCGTCCGGGTGAAAAAGTTGTTGTTGGTGTTAGTCGCGATGGCGCTGAAAAGACCTTTAAAGTAACGCTTCGCAACCGCGATGGAAATACAAGCCTTGTGAAAAGCGAAACTAAAGATGTAATGCCTATGCTGGGAGCTAAAATGCAGGTGGCATCCACCGATGTGCTGCGTAAACTTGGAATCGACCACGGAGTTCAGGTTATTGAACTTGGCGATGGACTATTGCGTAATGCAGGCATACGCGAAGGCTATGTAATTACTGAAATTGACAAAAAACCAATCCGTACTATCGAGGATGTAAGCAAGATTTTGTCTAATAAAAATGGCGGGGTTTTACTTGAAGGCATATACCCTAACAGAGTTAGGGCTTATTACGGTTTCGGGTTAAATTAAACTCCCCCTAATATAATGAAAAGCACATCTGAGTAAAACTCTTTAATAAAACAAACCGTGCTTTTCTTTGTTCTTAATTGAGAGTCTGATCCTTAATTTTTCAGATTCTGCCCATTGTTTATATCTGATATGTTAAGCTGCATAGCAGTGCTATGCAGTTTAGCTGTTTATAAAAGACAAAAAGTCATGAGACAACTAAAGATAACCAAATCAATCACCAACCGCGAAACTGCATCGTTGGATAAGTACCTCCAGGATATTGGGAAGGAAGCACTTATCACAGCAGAAGAAGAGGTTGAACTGGCCCGTAAAATTAGGGCCGGCGATCAAAAGGCGCTCGATAAATTGTGCCGTGCCAATCTGCGTTTTGTAGTATCAGTTGCAAAACAATACCAAAACCAAGGCCTCAGTCTGCCTGATCTTATAAACGAAGGAAACGTGGGGCTTATAAAAGCTGGTCAGCGTTTCGACGAAACCCGCGGATTCAAGTTTATCTCATATGCCGTATGGTGGATTCGTCAATCCATTTTGCAGGCTTTGGCGGAGCAATCGCGTATTGTTCGTTTACCTCTCAACCAGGTTGGATCGCTGAATAAAATAAAGAAAGAAACTTCGCGTCTCGAACAAAAGTTTGAACGTTTGCCTTCTGCTGAAGAAATTGCTGAAGCGCTCGAAATTCCCGGTTATAAAATTGATGCAGCTTTGAAAATAACTACCCGTTATGTTTCGATGGATGCTCCTTTAGTTGATGACGAAGATACCCGTTTTATCGATGTTTTTGTTGATGAAGATACTCCGTTTACTGATGCCGGTCTTATGCGCGAGTCATTATCTCTCGAAATACAGCGCTCTCTTTCTACACTCAGCGAGAAAGAAAAAGATGTTATAAACCTTTATTATGGCATCGGAATTCCTCATGGATTAACACTCGAAGAAATTGCACTTAAATTCGACCTTACCCGCGAACGGGTGCGACAGATTAAAGAGAAAGCTATTCGCCGGCTTAAGCACAACTCGCGGAGCAAATTACTGAAATCATATCTGGGGCAGTAATTCTGCATCCCGGCAATGAGTAAATGTGACGGATAATCAGCTGTTTGTATTATTGCCATTTGTATCAGTAATTCAGTAGCTTGATTTCAAAAAGAGTATTATCTTTGTTTTAGCAATTTTGCTGTAAAAAGAGTAAAATTTTAATCCATTCAGTATTATCCATGAAAGTTCTTATTGCAGAAGATAATTTTATGAATCAACATCTCATGAGCAAATACATGAGCAGACTGGGATGGGAATTTGTTATTGTTGAAAACGGCTTGTTAGCCACCGAAGCTTGCCGGTCCGACGATTTTGATGCAATACTTATGGATATTGATATGCCGGTTCTCGATGGTATTGAAGCTACCAGGTACATCAGGGTTTTCAATAAGGGAATCCCGATTGTAGCTATAACTGCTTACGCTGATGATCAGATGCGTACTGAATGTGCCGAAGCCGGGATGAATGCTTTCCTGGCAAAACCTTGTTCGCGGGAGGATATCAAAGCGGTAATAACCGAATGTGTCGAAATAAGTTCGTTTAAAATACCTTGAAAATCAAAATAGTACGTAATTTAAAGGCCTGGTTTTTATCAGGCTTTTTTTTTTATTTATTTACAAGGAATTCAGGGATGTGATTTGTAATTTTGCACTGATTTTCAAATCCGGTTCACATCATTCTGTTTTTTATCGGGTACAAAATGTTTCCCGGTAGTAAATCATTGGTAATCATACTTCCGGATTAATTCTGTTATACACAAATCATCATGGCTGAAACAAGGTACATTTTTACAACCGGTGGGGTTGCATCATCATTAGGTAAAGGGATTATCAGTTCATCATTGGCAAAACTGCTTATAGCCAGAGGCTTCAGGGTAGCTATTCAAAAACTTGATCCTTATATCAACATCGATCCGGGTACATTAAATCCTTACGAACACGGGGAATGTTTTGTTACTGACGATGGAGCCGAAACTGATCTTGATCTCGGTCATTACGAACGGTTTACCAATGTAAGGACTTCACAGGCCAATAATGTTACTACCGGCCGCATTTACCAGGCCGTTATTGATAAAGAACGGCGTGGCGATTACCTGGGCGAAACAGTGCAGGTAATTCCTCATATTACCGACGAAATAAAATACCGTATTCAACTGCTTGGAGCCAGTGGCAATTACGATTTTGTAATTACCGAAATAGGAGGGACCGTAGGCGATATCGAATCGTTACCCTATATCGAATCGGTAAGGCAGATGAAATGGGAACTTGGAAACCGTTGCCTTGTCATCCATCTTACCCTTGTTCCTTATCTTGCCTCATCGGGCGAACTTAAAACCAAACCAACACAGCATTCGGTTAAAATGCTTCTCGAATCAGGAGTGCAGCCCGATGTAATTGTTTGCCGTACCGAAAAGCACCTGAACCAGGCCATCCGCAATAAAATTGCTCTTTTTTGTAATGTAAACCCATCGGCTGTTATTGAATCAGTGGATGTTGAAACTATTTACGATGTGCCTTTGCTGATGGCTGCTGAACGTCTCGACCAGGTCGTGCTTGAAAAAATGCAGGTACCTATCCGCAAGCAGCCCGATTTAAAACGGTGGGAAGAATTTCTTCATAAGCTCAAAAATCCTCTGGGAGAAGTAAATATCGGGTTGGTAGGTAAATATGTTGAGTTAAGAGATGCCTATAAATCAATTACGGAATCATTTATTCACGCCGGTGCTGAAAATCAGTATAAGGTAAACCTGAAAATGATCCATTCCGAATCTATTAACGATAGTACCGCCAAGCATTTGCTTAACGATCTGGATGGAATACTGGTTGCACCCGGTTTCGGTGAGCGTGGTATTGAAGGAAAGATAATTGCTATTAAATATGCCCGCGAAAAGAAAGTCCCCTTCCTGGGAATTTGTCTCGGAATGCAATGTGCTGTTATAGAGTTTGGCCGCAATGTGCTTGGTTATAAAGATGCGCATTCAACCGAAATGAACCCGGCTACCCCTTTCCCTGTGATCGATATTATGGAAGAACAGAAGAAAGTGGATAAAAAAGGCGGTACCATGCGTTTGGGTTCGTATCCCTGTAAGCTGAAACCTGAAACAAAAATCTGGAATGTTTATCAAACATCGGATATTGTTGAACGCCATCGTCACCGCTTTGAGTTTAACAATGCTTATTTAGACGAATATCAAAAAGCCGGCATGACTGCTGTAGGTATTAATGAGCAAAACAACCTGGTCGAGATCATTGAATTAAAAGACCATCCCTGGTTTATTGCTGTTCAGTTTCATCCGGAGTATAAAAGTACAGTGGCTGCTCCGCATCCGCTTTTTGTAAATTTTGTAAAGGCTGCCATAAAATACAAGAAAGTACAGACCAAATAGTTGGGTTCCTGAAAAATCGGACAGTATTTAATACCACTCATGTTATGATTAGTTTAACATCATACTATTGAGCATTTGTACTAAGCCAACATTTTGTATCTTTGCCCTCCCTGAAATGCTTTCTCATGATAAATTATTGATAATCAATTGATTTTGTGAGAGAAGAAACTAAAAGTGAAATTTAAGCACATACATTATAATAGATGAGTAAGAATAACATAATTGGTCTGGTCATTATTGTCGGTTTGCTGATTGGCTACAGCCTCTGGATGACTCCATCAAAAGAAGAAATGGCGGCTGCCAAACGCAAGGCCGATTCGATAACACTGGTTCAACGTACTGATTCATTGCAAAATGCAATGAACGAAATGGTCAGAAGAGCTATCAGTGATTCAATTGCAAAAGCTAATCCTGGTGAAGTAGCAAAAGTTGGAGCCGATAGTCTTACTGCCGGATTTGCTCCTTTAACTGTAAAGGAAGAAAAATTTTATACCATCGAAAGTGATCTGCTAAGGTTGAAGATTTCGGCTAAAGGCGGTAATATCTGGTCGGTTCAGCTTAAAGATTATCAAACATTCGATACGCTGCCACTTGTACTTTTTAAAGGCGATTCATCGGTTTTTGGTTTCGAGTTTAATACAGAGGACCTCCGGACCATGAATACCGGCGACCTTATTTTTGTTCCGGCTACACCAGTAAAATCTGATACTGTAACGGTTACCGGAAAGGATTCAGTTCAGTTTGCTTTGAGGGTTTACCCTGGAAATGCCGATCCTGCTACCGCTACGAGTTATATCGAGTATGTTTATACCCTTAAGGGCAACGATTACATGCTGGGGTATAAAGTTAATTTCGTGGGTATGCGGGGGTATATTGCTCAAAATACCCGTGATTTATCACTCCTTTGGTCCACAACACTTTTGCAGCAGGAGAAAGGCCTTAAAACAGAACAAACTCAATCGACCATTCATTATATGGATGTTGCCGGCGAAGTGGATTACCTGAGTGAAACCAAGGATGAAAAGGAGCGCATTCCAACAGCCGTAAAATGGGTTTCTTTTAAACAGCAGTTCTTTTCGGCTACACTTATAGCACAGGACAGGTTCGAAAGTACAGATATAGAAACTGTTGGGTATCCGGAAGATAACACTGACCGTTTGGTGAAAACAATGAAGGCGGCATTTATTCTTCCTTACAGCATAGAAACTGATCAAACCTATAACCTGCAATGGTATTTTGGCCCGAACAAATACAAAGTAATGAGGCAATACGGGATGAACCTCGAAAGGCAGATTCCGCTTGGATGGAGTTTCTTCCTCATGCAATGG
Source organism: uncultured Lentimicrobiaceae bacterium (assembly GCA_964495865.1). Lineage (GTDB taxonomy): Bacteria > Bacteroidota > Bacteroidia > Bacteroidales > UBA4417 > UBA4417. Next base: position 1,282 of record CAZBZA010000151.1, on the reverse strand, counting down.
ATAAACAGGTTTGCGGTTATTCCGGTTTTCAACTGGCTCGAATCGTCGCATCTTAATTATGGAATAATCATACTGATACTTACCATTTTACTAAAGATTGTCCTGTTCCCGATAGCATGGAAAACATATATTTCCTCAGCTAAAATGAGAATATTAAAGCCTGAAATTGAGGAGATTGGTTTGAAATTCCCTAAAAAGGAAGATGCCATGAAGAAACAGCAGGCTACAATGTCACTGTACAAAAAGGCCGGAGTAAACCCGATGGCCGGTTGTGTGCCTATGCTACTTCAGTTTCCTATTCTCATCGCGCTATTCAGGTTTTTCCCTTCGGCGTTCGAACTCAGGCAGCAATCCTTTCTTTGGGCAACCGACTTATCGAGCTACGACTCCATTTATTCATGGACTACACATATTCCGTTGTTGAGCACTTATTATGGAAATCACATCAGCTTATTCACGCTACTTATGACCATTTCGACCATTATGTACACCAAAATGAATAATGATATGATGGGTTCGACGCAGCAGATGCCTGGTATGAAAACCATGATGTACCTGATGCCGATTATGTTCCTTGGATTCTTTAATAATTTTTCGGCCGGTTTAAGTTACTATTATATGCTTGCCAACCTGTTTACTTTCGCACAGATGTTTATTATACGTAGGTTTGTTAACGAAGATAAACTCCATGCCCGCATACAGGAAAATAAATCGAAACCTGTTAAGAAATCATCTTTCCAGAAACGCCTCGAAGAAATGACAAAACAACAGCAACGCAAAGCTGTAAGGAAATAAATAATGTAAGACCAGCTAACAGCCTGGTTAACCTAAAAGTTACCAAATAAAAAATCCGCAGTAAAAATCAACTGATTTTACCGCGGATTTTTTTATTATTATACTGCTATATCTTATTCGAAACCAGGCACATATTTGCCAGGCGGTAAAGCAACCGCGCTCCAACATTGGCATCCCATTCATCGCTGCCGGGAGCAACTTCATTAAGGTCGAAACCTATGATGGTTCGCCCCGATTTAACCAGTTTCTCAACCAGAAAAATAGATTGCTCAAGTTCGAGTCCGCCTGGAACCGGTGTTCCGGTATTAGGACACAATTTAGGGTCGAGTCCGTCGATATCAAAACTCAGGTAAACATTTTCAGGAAGGGTTTCGATAATGGTATCGCAAATTGCTGACCAGTTTTTACCTTCAAATTGCGAATGTTTAATTTCACGGTCAAAGAAAGTGGTAATCCTTGGTTCGTTATTAATGAGGTTTACTTCGGC
>CAZBZA010000150.1:0-7474 GCA_964495865.1 uncultured Lentimicrobiaceae bacterium | reverse complement strand
AAATGATCAATAAACAATTAATCCGCACTATAGCTATGGTAATTATTACCGGTGCAGCAAGTTCGCTGAACCTCGACGTTAATGCACAAGCACCCCTCCTGGGTAAATCCTCCGTAAAAGCGGTTGTAAAAGCAATGACTCTTGAAGAGAAAGTTAAACTGGTAGTTGGCACCGGGAAGGAATTTTCGATGGACTTTGGTGAAGATAAAAACGAATCTGAACCAGTTCCGGTAATTGGTAGTTCCGATCTTCTTGTGCCAGGTGCAGCAGGCACTTCATACCCTATTCCCCGTTTAGGAATTACACCAATGGTACTTTCGGATGGTCCGGCTGGATTACGCATTTTGCCGCAAAGGCCTGATGATTCCAAAACCTATTATTGTACAGCTTTTCCGGTGGCTACTTTACTGGCTTCGACCTGGGATACCGAACTGGTTTATAATGTCGGTAGCGCCATGGGAAACGAAGTGCTCGAATATGGCTCGGATGTGCTTCTGGCTCCGGCCATTAACATCCACCGTAACCCGCTTTGCGGTCGCAATTTCGAATACTATTCCGAAGATCCTCTTCTGACCGGGAAAATGGCAGCAGCCATGGTGAAAGGTGTTCAGTCGCAGGGAGTCGGAACTTCCTTAAAGCACTTTGCCGCAAACAATTCCGAAACATACCGCAATACTTCCAATTCTATCATAAGTCAGCGTGCTTTGCGCGAAATATACCTCGAAGGTTTCAGGATTGTGGTGGAGCAGGCACAACCCTGGACGGTAATGACTTCGTATAACCTGATCAATGGTGTTTATACGTCTGAGAGTTTTGAGCTGATTTCGAAAATACTCCGCAACGAATGGGGCTTTAAAGGTTTTGTTATGACCGACTGGTATGGAGGTAAAGATGTCGTTGCACAAATGAAAGCCGGTAACGATATGATTATGCCCGGAATGCCCAAACAGATGGAAACTCTCACCAATGCAGTGAATTCAGGTGCTTTGGATGTAAAAGTATTGGATAAAAATGTGGAGCGGATTCTTACCGTTATGTTGCTTTCGCCACGTTTTAAAGGATATGCCTATTCGGATAAACCTGATTTAAAAGCGCATGCACAAATAAGCCGACAGGCTGCAGCCGATGGAATTATTTTGTTGAAAAACTCAAACAATACTTTACCATTGCATGCGTCTGATAAAAAAATAGCAGCATTTGGTAATGCCAGTTACGAAACTTTTAGCGGCGGGACAGGAAGCGGTGATGTTAACGAAGCATATACAATTTCTATCAGCCAGGGATTATTGAATGCGGGTCTTGAAGTTCAGAAAACGATGGCACTTCAGTACCAGGAGTTTATAAATGATGAAAAAGCTAACCAACCTAAGCCGACAGATCCATTGATGGCTTTGCTTATGCCACCGCCTCCGATTCCCGATATGGCAGTTGATATGCTTTCGGTAAAGCTTTTAGCCAAAGAAAGTGACCTGGCAATAATAACAGTCGGCCGCAATGCCGGCGAAGGTGGTGACCGCAAAAACGTAGAAGGCGATTTTAAACTTTCGCAAAATGAATTCGATTTGATAAAAAGAGTGACGTCAGCGTTTCATGCAGAAGGTAAAAAAGTAATTGTAGTATTGAATATAGGAGGTGTTATTGAAACAGCATCGTGGCGCGACATGCCCGACGCAATTCTCCTGGCATGGCAGGGCGGACAGGAAACCGGAAATTCTCTGGCTGATATTCTTACCGGAAAGGTTAATCCTTCGGGCAAATTAGCTACCACTTTTCCTGTGAAATATGAAGATGTTCCCTCGTCAGCCACTTTTCCCGGTAAAGTTATTGAACAAGAAAATGCTAAGACTACCGATAAAAAGGAAGATATAGTTACTGCATTTTTAAACCCCAAACCAATTGAAGTTACGTATGAAGATGGTATTTATGTCGGATACCGCTATTACGGAACATTTGGTGTAAAACCAGCGTATGAGTTTGGTTTTGGATTGAGTTACACTGAATTTGAGTATAGCGTGTTAACGCTTGCTTCTCCGGAATTTAAGGGTAAGCAATCGGTTACGTTTACCGTCAAAAACATCGGAAAAGTAGCTGGAAGGGAAGTGGTTCAGTTATACATTGCGGCACCTGTGAGTAAAATAGATAAGCCAAAATACGAACTCAAAGGCTTTGCAAAAACAAAAATACTGCAGCCGGGCGAATCACAAACATTTACTCTGCAGCTGACAGCCAGGGATCTTTCTTCTTTCAATACCGGCGTTTCAGCTTGGGTGGCTGATGCAGGAAAGTACGATGTGTTAATTGCTGCTTCGTCAACCGATATAAAACTTAATGGTTCTTTTAACATAAAAAAATCAATAGTAACAGAAAAAGTGAACCCGGTGCTGGCTCCAAAAGTCACGATCAACGAATTGTCTCTTAAGTAGGGTCTGCTGAAAAACTCAACCAGAATACTGATTAGTTTAATATTCCGGTGCTCTGCACCTTAAATCATACTCTATTTCTCATAACTACAAATATTTCGCCACTCTGTGGCTTTATTTGATCTACGTAAATTCAATAAATAAAGGTGCAGAGCACCGAAATATTTGTAGGAAAATGCAAAAATATCATTAAAGGTGCAGCGCACCGAAATATATAATGTAAGGATTACTGGCAAACAAAAACCCCTTTCCATTCAACCGGAAAGGGGTTTGTTTTAATGAGAATTTTTCTCTTTTTACTTTCTGCTGCTTATTAATATTTCAAGCATTTGAATGGCTGCAGCAGGTATTTTTGTTCCAGGGCCGAAAATAGCCACAGCACCGGCTTTATACAAATAATCATAATCCTGCGATGGAATTACACCTCCCACAATGACCATAATATCTTCGCGGCCAAGTTTTTTAAGTTCCTCTATAACCTGAGGTACCAATGTTTTATGACCGGCGGCCAGGCTCGATACGCCAAGAACGTGCACATCGTTCTCAACAGCTTGCTTTGCAGCTTCGGCCGGAGTCTGGAACAACGGTCCCATATCCACATCGAAACCAATATCAGCATAACCTGTGGCTACAACTTTAGCACCACGGTCGTGACCATCCTGACCCATTTTTGCAATCATAATCCTGGGGCGGCGACCGTCGAGAGCAGCAAATTCGTCAGCCATTTTACAGGCTTTCATGTATTGCTCATCGCCCTGGCTTTCGGAGGAGTAAACTCCTGATATTGATCTTATCACGGCTTTGTACCTTCCATAAACTTTTTCCAATGCACTCGAAATTTCTCCCAACGAAGCACGTTTGCGGGCAGCATCAATGGCTAATTCCAGCAGGTTTCCTTCTTTTGTCTCTGCACAGCGGGTAAGTGCATCCAATGCCAGCTGTACTTCTTCATTATTGCGCTCCGCACGTAATTTCTCAAGTCGTTTTATTTGCGAAATACGAACAGCGGTATTGTCAACTTCCAGGATATCAATCGGATCTTCTTTTGCAAGGCGATATTTATTGATGCCTACAATCGTATCTCTGCCTGCATCAATTTTTGCCTGTTTGCGGGCCGAAGCTTCTTCGATACGCATTTTCGGAATACCGGTTTCAATGGCTTTCGACATTCCACCAAGTTCCTCAACTTCCTGTATCAGTTTCCATGCGTTGCGGGCCAGGTCATTGGTGAGAGTTTCTACGTAGTAAGAGCCTGCCCATGGGTCAACGGCTTTACATATATTGGTTTCTTCCTGCAGGTAAATCTGTGTGTTGCGGGCTATACGGGCCGAAAAATCAGTTGGCAGAGCAATGGCTTCGTCTAAAGCATTTGTGTGCAACGATTGTGTATGTCCTAGGGCTGCAGCCAAAGCTTCAACGCAGGTGCGTGTAACATTGTTGTAGGGATCCTGTTCGGTCAAACTCCAGCCTGAAGTCTGCGAATGGGTTCTCAATGCCAGCGATTTGGGATCTTTGGGATTAAACTGCTGAACGATTTTAGCCCAAAGCATTCGTGCGGCGCGCATTTTGGCAATTTCCATAAAATGGTTCATGCCAATCGCCCAGAAAAATGAAAGCCTTGGCGCAAATGCATCAACCGGAATTCCGGCGGCAATTCCTTTGCGTAAATATTCCAAACCATCGGCAAGTGTATAGGCAAGCTCGATATCAGCTGTAGCGCCTGCTTCCTGCATATGATAACCGCTGATACTGATGGAGTTGAATTTCTTCATGTTTTTCGAAGTAAACTCAAAAATATCGGCTATGATCTGCATACTTGGCGCAGGCGGATATATATAGGTATTGCGAACCATGAATTCCTTAAGAATATCATTTTGTATGGTACCACTCAGTTTTTCCATCGGAACGCCTTGTTCTTCGGCGGCTACGATGTAAAAAGCAAGCACAGGAAGTACAGCTCCGTTCATGGTCATCGAAACCGACATTTTATCCAGCGGAATCTGATCGAAAAGGATCTTCATATCCAGGATGGAGTCGATAGCAACACCTGCTTTGCCAACATCACCGACCACACGTTCGTGATCGCTGTCGTATCCGCGGTGTGTAGCAAGGTCAAAAGCTACGGATAGTCCCATCTGTCCGGCAGCAAGGTTGCGGCGGTAGAACGCATTGGATTCTTCAGCTGTTGAAAAACCGGCATACTGGCGGATCGTCCAGGGTTTCATCACATACATGGTGCTGTAAGGACCGCGCAGAAATGGCGGAACACCGGCAGCATAATTGAGATGTTCCATCCCGGCAAGATCGGCACGGGTGTAAACAGGTTTTACGGCTATCTGTTCGTTTGTCATCCATTCAGTTTGTGCTGAAATCTGACTGGTGACCGGTTTTGACTGGCCACTTTTTATATCAATATTTTTAAAATCGGGTCGCATCGCAGGATGAGGGATTTTGTGAATTCTAAGTTATTTGTAAGTAAATGCTGAGATTAGAAAATACCAAGTTTTTCCTGGAATTTCTCCAATGTTTCGAGCAGGTTGCTACGGACATGAATAAATTCTTCCACACCTTCTTGTTTCAGCATATCGAGAATTTCTTTGGGGTATCCGGCAACCACAAGAATAAGTTCCTTGTTGGCTTTTTTTAGTTTCTGGCAGATTTCTGGTCCTAATGTAGCATATTCATCATCGGAACTGCAAATGACAACAACTTCAGATTTTGATGCCAAAGCTGCTTCTACACCTTCATCAATGGTGTTGAATCCCATATTATCAAGGATTTCGTATCCGGCACAACCAAAAAAGTTAGTTGTAAACATGGCTCTTGCTTTTCGCATGGCCAGGTTTCCTATGTTGAACAGGAATACGGCAGGCTTTTTATTTCCTTCGGCAACAAACTGTTCGGTAGCAAGCCGTAATTGATCAAAAGCATCGGAGCCACCGAAAAGAACCAGTTTTTTATAGGTAGTTGGCGTTTCGTCATCTTCGTCCTCTTCAACTTCCATATCTTCGTCAGCATACAATTCCTCTTCTTCCATTTCATCCTCTTCGGCGAAATGTATTTTTTCGAGCATCTGCTCTTCAGGGTTCGGGTATTGGTTAGTGCCAAGCTGTATGATCCGCCTGTTGGCGATATCATCCAGGCGCTGACCGGCTGATTTTTCAACAAGGTCCTGCACAAATCCGGCTTTTACGGCTTCAATCATTCCTCCTTTTTCTTCAATCTGAAGAAAAACCTTCCATGCAGCTTCAGCAATTAATTGTGTCAGGTTTTCAATATAATAGGAACCGGCAGCAGGATCAACAACTTTATCGAGATAAACTTCTTCTTTAAGTATAATCTGCTGGTTGCGCGCCAGGCGGTTCGAAAACTCGTCAGGATCTTTGTAAAAGGTATCGAAAGGAAGAATACTGAGTGATTGCGTGCCTGCGATAATTGCCGACATAGCTTCGGTGGTGGTACGCAGCAGGTTTACATAAGGATCGAATAATGTTTTATTCCATGCCGAAGTGTTGCTGTGTATCCACATTTGCATGGAAGCCGCATTCTCCGGCTTGTATTGTTCAACAATTTTTGCCCAAAGCAGGCGGGCTGCTCTCAGGCGGGCAATTTCCATGAAGTAATTAGACCCGACGCCAAACGAGAACATCATGCGCTGGGCAACATCGTCAACAGGTATTCCTGCTTTGGCAGCGAGTGTGAGGTATTCGGCTCCCGAAGCAAGGGCAAAACCCAGTTCCTGAACCAGGGTAGCTCCTGCACTGTTAAAATAATGACCGTTAACATTGATCACTTTCATCGATGGCATCAATTCCTTCCCAAGTTTTACCATGGTGGCAACTTCAGCCATATCACTCTTTTCCGATTTCCAGAAATCACCGTTTAGCAGCACGTAACTGATCGGATCGAAATCGAATGAACCCTGTACTTTATCTGCTGAAAGCTTTTGCGATTTGATATATGCTGCAACAACTTTGATTAGAGTAGGATAGGAAGCTGCTGCCCCGAAATGAATGGCAACATCTTTAAGCGAAATACCATTAAGCAAGTCTTCGACATCCTTTTCTGCTGACAGGTCTTCGGCTACCAATCCTAAGCCGGTGGCACCACGTTTAATGGCATCAACTGCAAGGCGGTTAGCTTCCTCAATATCATCGGTTTCAATATCCTGGCGGATTTGCCAGTCGTTGGAAATGGTTTTGTTGCCACGTACAAATGGATATTCGCCTGGAGCAGCATTCATAAATGCAATATCCTGTGTATCTTCATCCCTGTAGTAAGGCTTTACTTCAAATCCTTCGGATGTTTTCCAGATGAGTTTTTTCTGGTAATCAGCGCCTTTCAGATCGTCAGTAATACGGGCTTCCCATTCGGAAGTGCTTACCGGTGGGAATGTGTCAAAAAGTTTTTCATTGTTCTGATCCATAGTCTATTATATGTTGGCCAGCTTATTGGCCGGATAAGTCCGGATACGTTAATTGTGGACAAAGGTATAAATATTTGTAAACATAATTGATCCTTTGTTAATTGATTAACAGAAGAGCTCGAAAAAAACGTTAACTTTACTGGTTAAGGAGTCAGAACATTCTACTGGTTCAAAATGTTACTTTCTAAACTTTTAATGATATGGTGATTGCAATTGCTGGAGCAGGTGGTTTTATTGGTAAAAAACTGAGTTCATATTTTAAGTCTGGTGGAAATGAGATGCGTAGCCTGCCACGGGTAAATGCCGGAACATCGCCTTCCGTGTTAGCTGAATCCCTTGCAGGTGTTGATGTGATAATCAATCTGGCAGGTGCTCCGATTGTAGGTCGCTGGACCAAAGCATATAAAAAAATGCTGTTCGACAGCCGTATCATTACAACGCGTAAAATTGTTGAGGCTATTAATTTACTGGAAACAAAACCTGGAATATTGATTTCGGCTTCAGCAGTTGGAATTTATGCACCTGCAGGAGAACAAACAGAATTTAAATTCAAAATGGCTGATGATTATCTTGCCGAAATCTGCAGCAATTGGGAGAAGGAAGCTAAAAACGCAGTTCCGTTCACCAG
>CAZBZA010000149.1:0-7553 GCA_964495865.1 uncultured Lentimicrobiaceae bacterium | reverse complement strand
ATCTCATAAAAACAACAACCCCTCCATAAATGAATGAAAGGGCTGTTCAACTTTCAATTGGTACTACTGGAAAAATATTGTTGGTGCTATTTTAGTGCTTAACCATTCCGGTTAGCCGGATTTTAAATTTTACTGAAACAGGCGAGTTCATTGAAGCTGCTGTTTTCCCGTCAGCCGCTGATGGCCCCTGCCCTATACTCCCTCCTCGTCCGCCGCCCATGCCGCCTTTCCCTCCACCGGATCCCTGGCCTCCGCCTCCACCTGCATGGCCGCCTTGCCTCGCCCCTTCCGGAGCGCCACCACCCGGGCCAGCCAGCGCATCTGCCTTAAAACTGAGTCCGAAAACCGGATTATCCTTCAGCTTTTCGGTATCAATGTTATAAAAAGAACGAATAGGAATAGCCACTTCATAGGTCATTATATTATGTTCGTCCCAATTCACGGAAGCTTTAATATCTTTTAGTTCGCTTGATATAAAAGTTCCATTGTATTCTGTCTTAAACCCTGTAAGTGTAATCTGAGCTCCTTCCGATTGATAGTATTTTGCTTGCTCCATCGTCCCCGGTTCGTTTTTTTGCAGGCTCGCAGGTTGCATGTTTTTGGTTGCAGGTTGCCGTAACATGTTACCACCCAGAGGGAATTTTATACCTACGGTTTCTTTGTTTTTTCCTGATGGATCAATCCACAGCTGCAATCCCGATTTTACAATTTTCATCTGTAATGGCTGCTCTACGGCTCGAACACAAACATATAAATTCGTTTCGTCGTTGGTTACATTATACTGCAACCCGCTTTTTGTATCAATAAAACGCAAAGGCAGCGACCAATCGTTTGGATTTCCGTCAATTACCACCGGCTTTGACTGCAAGGTTCCCTGGTAAACTGAGGATGAACACGATGCAACGATTATTAAAACTATAAAGATGCCGGCTATCCCGCTACTCCTATTGCAATTTTTCATTTTTCTGTTTCTTAAATTATTTTGATACTTCATTCTTTTTTTTGAAAGGTTCACAGAGATAACTTTAAAATCAATTTTGCTATTTGGAATTTAAAAAAGATAGGAGTGGGAAGAATCTTTACAATAACTTTCCCCAACACAGGAGCCTGTTTTCTCCTTACTTCCCGCCTCCTTATCCTTCGTGCAACCAAACACAAACTAACCAGTCTTTAAACCTTCAGGTTATAATTTTCTATGCTCAAACCCGATGAATGGGTTGTGCCGGACTTTTAATTTTCAAGCACATCGAGATAAAGCGTATCACTCGCCATTCCTGTAAAAACGCCAAATCCGTTGTTGATTGTTGTTACCGGGTTGGTAATGTTATTGGAGTTGGCTGAAGTTTGCTGATACAGATCAACAAAGTCCTTGTTTACTTTAAAAAGCACAATCCGGTAAGTGCCAAAGAAATACAGGTTTCGCATTCCCAGCCTTGTTCCTGATGAGCTCATTGGAGCAATGCTTTGAACGGTCGAAATATCGGCATCAGCCATATTGTAATTGATGTAATCGGGCGTGGATTCGAGATACTCAATTAAAACATAGTAATAACTTCCATCATCGTTGGTCCAGGTCAGGTCAATATCTTCCATCGGCCCGCTGCCTCCCGGGAACCCACCCGAACTCGTGATCCTGTCAGCATATACGTAGGATTCCGACATGGCAAAATCCTCCGGTTTTTCAGGAATAATGGTTGACGAAGAAACCGTATCAGCATAATATCCGAATTTTAAAATATAGGTTTCACCGGGCTTTATGCGCTCCTCGCCTAATGTTAGCGTATAAATTCCGGTCGCGGTTTCGGTAAGATCAGAGCCATTAATCTGCAAATGCAGCCCGCTGATATATTCGGTAGCCTCATCAGTATCGTCCGAAAAAGGCAGAAGTTTTGTTATTTTAATTGTGATATTGCTATCGCCGGCATAAATGTACGATTCAACAATGGCTGTCGATTCGGGACTTAGTTGTTCCGTTAGCTCTTTCCCGCACGACCACAGCAAACCCGACAGCAGAATTATAAATAGTATGAACGTCTTTTGCATTTTAACGTATTGAGAGTGTGAGTGATATATTTGGGGTAATTCCTAAAAGATTAACATTGGTTTCGGTGAGGCCTGTTTCGTCAACGGCAAATTCCTTGTACCATACATTTTTTCGGTTATACACATTGAAAAGTGAAAATCCTATACTTCCTTTTCCTGTTTCGCCCATGCTTATATCGTATTTTACAGCCAGGTCGAGGCGATGGAAATCAGGAAGCCGTGCCGCATTTTTACTTCCCGGAATAATAGTGGAGGTAGTTGTTCCATCAGGAAGTGTAAGCACGTAGCCGCCAATGGGTTGAGTATAAGGAAGTCCTGTCGAATACACCCATGTGCCCGAAAATGTCCATTTTTTCAGTTTATAAATACCTACCAGCTTTAATTCGTTGGTAACATCCTGCGATGCGCTGAAATACCCATCGCCGTAAACCGGGAATTTGTATCTTGTTTCGGAAAGCGTATAGGCAATCCATCCGCTGAATTTTCCGAATTTTTTCTGCAAAAGCAAATCAATACCACGCGTGTAGCCTTCACCTTCGTAAAACAGTGACGAATAATCAACACTCTGCCCGAAACTGTGCGAAAACCTCAGTGTATATTCCGTTAATCCCGAAAGCTGTTTGTAATAAGCCTCGGCATCGAAAAGGAAATCGCGGGTTTCGTAACTGGCACCGGCAATGTAGTGGATTGATTTGCTGACAGGTATGTTATCGCCATTCGAAAGCACCCAGATATCGCGGTTACCGGATTGAATATCCTCTCTCAATATGCGGTTTGCAAACTGGTAATACAATCCTGTCGATGCTTTAACTTTAAGTTTATCAGTAAGATTATACGACCATTGAAAACGCGGTTCGAAATACGGTTTCTGCGAAACACTGTAATACGAAATCCGCACTCCGGGTAAAATAGTCATTCTTTTACCGAACGGACTAAGCCTGTCCTGGATATAGCCTCCAATCAAATCGCCTTTATTTAACATATTCAGGATGGTGAGTGTATCGTTTTGAATAAAATTGTATTTGATATCGTAGTGGTTGTATTGCAACCCGAATTCAATCTGGTTAAGCGAATCCAGTTTCCATTCGTTATCTGTTTTAAAGGAAAAATCATATAGATCATTAGTTTCGACCGACCCGCTGTTAAAAGTGGTGCTTTCCCCTTCTTCATCAATCATGGTGCGCTCGTCGCTACGGTCTTTCGAATTGCTGTAATCCGAAACAGAAACCAGGTTATTGCTGTACAGCCTCTCGTTCCATTTGCGCGACCATTTTACGCTGCTGCCCCAGTTTCCCCATTTGGTAAGATCGGTAACGCCTCCGCTCATGCTCATTCCGCCTCTCGAATTACTCATTTCGCGCGAATTATCAAAATAATCCTGGCCGCTGAAAAAGGAATACGAAACAATATCTTTAGGCGTGAATTTGTAGGTTATTTTGGCATTCAGATCATAGAAATAGGAGGTAGGCTGCTGTTCTTCCACGTTTCGGCCCATACCTCCGGGGCCTCCTCCCGAAGGCATAGGGTTATTGGGCTTTACATCGTCCTCAGTATAGGAATCAAATATTTTCTGATACAGGAATGTTTTGTACGACCGTCGGCCGGCAATAAAAACAGAGCCTTTGCCATTGAGCGGAATTTCGGCATATGCATTGAAGCCTATAAATCCGAAATCCATACCGGCATTAAATTTCTGGTCGTTGCCGGTTTTCCCGATAATCTCCATTACACTGGCCAGCCTTCCGCCGTATTTGGCTTCGAAACCGCCTTTATATAACTGCACTTCTTTAATGGCATTGGGATTAAATGCGCTGAACATTCCGAAGAGATGCTCCTGGTGATACACCGTAAATCCATCATACAGAATGAGGTTTTGATCAGGAGTTCCGCCCCGCACGTACAATCCGGCTGATGAACCGCTGCTGCCACCAATACCCGGCATAAGCTGAAATGTGCGGAAAATATCCTTTTCGCCCAGGCTTGGCAGTTCGGCTATTTTTGCCGGGGCCATTTTTATAAGGTTTCCACCTTCCGAAGCACGGAGCAAATCCTCGCGCTGACCTTTTATTTCGGTCTCTTTCAGGTTGGTAGGCATAGGATCCATCAAAATAGTGATGTTGCTTACATCCGCATGAGGGCTCAGGAAAAAGGTTTGTTTGTAATAACCCAGGTAAATGGCAAGTATAGCGCAGGTATCCGAAGGCACATTGGGCAGCGTGAAATATCCGTCAACATTGGAAGAACAGCCGATTTTAGTTCCTCTCACCATTACCGATGCAAAAGGCAAGGGTTCACCGCTCAGTTTATCCTTTATTACGCCGGTAGCCGTAAATTTGTATTTCTCCGGTTTGCCTTCCCATTTTTCGATTGACGACGACAACCTGCTGGCATTGATAATTGAAAGAGGAAGCACCTGGTACACATTATTTGAATCCAGGATATAACCGGCAGTTTTATTATCGCGGAATACAATTTCCATCGCCCGGCTGGCAGGAGTATTGGTAAACAGGAAATCGAATTTCAGGTTTTTTACAGTTTCAGGATTATATTCGATAGGGATTTTATACTTGTTTTTAAAATCATCCATAACCTTCGCCAGGGGAGTATCCCAGTAATACTCATTGATTTTTATCTCTTCCTTTTCCTGTGCTTGAGCAGTTTCGCCACTAAAAAGCAAAATGAAAACTGCTAAAATACAAGCATTTAAAAGAGTGATGTTCTTTGTAAAACGACGCATGGCAACTGGTTTGGATTGTACGTTTCGAACAGAAAACCTGCAGGATTTCCGTTAGAGTCCGGTTCAGGGATAAAAAAGTATCATTAACTGAATTAAAGATTTCTTGCACTTTCGTATTGAACCGCGTACAAAATTGTATCACAGCCGCCAGTCGCCCAAATGAAATATACGTTTGGTTGTTTTATCCGTATGGAATGATGTTTTTTATCTATCGGCAGGTGCGTTTCGAAATCAGGTGTGTTGATGTGCAGTTCTGCTTGTGGCAGGGGCAAACTACATAGCAGAATTTGAATTTATCGAGAAATCGATTCATTTTAATGCGATCAACATTCCGGGAGTAATTGGTTCAGAAAAGGGAATATTAAGAAATATTGGATATAAATTCGCCCGTAAAAACAAAAAACCACCCACAAGCATTTAACTCATAAGCGGTTATGTATTTATTCAGTGACCCCATCGGGATTCGAACCCAAATCTTCAGAACCGGAATCTGAAATTCTATCCATTGAACTATGGGGCCGGTTGGCAATAAGCTGCAAAAGTAACGATTTCCGGGGATAAATTGCAAATCGGGTGTATTGCAAAATTATTGTACTTCATGTTGCCGCAATCTGTCGTTAGCGAAACCGGTATCATTGACTAAAAAACTCATACTCCTGAATTTGAATACCAATAATAATGTAACTTTGTGAGTCCTCAGCTAAAAAAATCCTCATGCGTTCCATGATTTTACGCTACATTCTCCTTCTGCTTCCATTCATCATGGTTTTTAATCATGCTGATGCTCAAATAATTGTGAATACTGGTGTTACACCTGATCAGCTTGTTCAATCACTTGTTGGAAATGGAGTTACATACAGCAATGTTACTTACAACGGTGGTGATCTTTCGCGCGGGACTTTTACCGGGCCTAATAATTTTGGAATTGCGGGGGGAGTGGTGTTATCTAGCGGAAATGCCGGTACTATTGCAGGTGCTCCGGGAGGGAGTGTTGGTAATTCATCCACCATGTCCGTTCAGAATGATCCTGATATGAATATTATTTGTACTAACAATACGCAAAATGGGAGCATCCTTGAGTTTGATTTTATTCCCCAGGGTAATACATTAACCTTTCGATATGTGTTTGCATCTGAAGAGTATTCTAATTATGCGCCTCCATGTAATTCAAGTTATAACGATGGTTTTGGTTTTTTTATCAGCGGCCCCGGTCTTTCAGGTCCTTATATGGGAAATACAGCACCTAATATAGCTTTGATTCCTGAAACAAATACACAGGTTTCCATTAATAATCTTAATGCTATTACAAATGGAATCTATTATCTTTCAAACTATAACGGAAATGGAGGATGTGATAGCCTTACAAAACTAGGTATCATCGGTACCATTCATGACCCGAATTTTAGATTTGATGCTTATACCACTGTGCTTGAGGCAAAAGTAACAGTTCAGCCGTGCCAGACCTACCATATAAAACTTGCAGTTGCAAATGCGGGTGATGGGGCTGAACAATCGGGCGTCTTCCTTGAAGAAAGCAGTTTTTCAAGCCCTGTAATTTCGTGGAATACGGTGTACTCCAATCCGATGGTAACCAATACTATGGTTGAGGGATGCAATTCGGTTACTGTAACTTTTGGTATCGATTCTATCACAAGTGTGCCTGTCAATATTCCTCTTACCATTTCGGGCACTGCAACCAATGGAGCTGATTATAATTCAATTCCCAGTCCGCTGGTGATATTGGCGGGTGACTCTACGGTTTCAATTACAATTAATCCGGTTGCTGATGGCTTACCGGAAGGGCAGGAAACGGTTATACTAACATATAATCCAACAGGTTGTGGTTCACAAAACCAATCCGTTTCACTTTTAATTAACGATTACCCGGCATTCTCTGTTGCTTCCATTCCGGGTCAATCAGCCAGTTGCGGGTCAAATGTTACGCTTACAGCAATCCCGCAAGGAGGAATAATACCATATTCCTACCTCTGGACTCCAGGAGGGCAAACAACTGCTTCTGTTACAGTGAGTCCGCCTGTTTCTACAATTTACACCGTTAATGTTACTGATGGTTGTGGAACGGTATCCACGCAACAGGCTAATGTTAGTGTTGAGCCGGTTGCAGTTAATGCCGGCCCGGATTTGGCAGTATGTTCCTCTTCCCCGGTTCTGATTACCGGCAGCGCATCTGCATACATGCCGGGTTCACTGCAATGGCTTTCGTTTGGTGCCGGAACTCTTTCAGGAGCAAATACGTTAACACCAACATATAATCCGGCTGCTGGTGAAAGTGGCTCTGTAAAAATAAGGATATCAGTTGGTGGAATGGGTGGCTGTACAGGCCAGGTATTCAGTGATAGCATGTATTTGCAGATTGACCCATTACCTCAACCCAATGCCGGTTTCGATGCAAACGCTTGTTCGGCAATAAATTATACATTCAACGGTTCTTCAACGTTTTACAATCCGGCAACGATTTTATGGACACATACCGGTTCAGGATCTTTATCAGGAAGTAATACTCTTACTCCTTCCTATACCCCGGCAGTTGGCCAGCTTGGAGCAGTCACTTTTACGATGTCCGTTCAGGGAAATGGAACCTGTGCTTCTCAAACTGTTTCGGACCAGGTAGTCCTCAATTTCGAACCACCACCAAGCGTTCAGGCCGGACCTCCATCAGCTATTTGTGCAAATACAACATTTACAGCCGGTAATGCGCTTGCGCTAAATTGCCAGTCGGTGTCGTGGAGTACTTCCGGAGATGGAACTTTCG
>CAZBZA010000148.1:0-7572 GCA_964495865.1 uncultured Lentimicrobiaceae bacterium | reverse complement strand
ACCTTACCTGTTTAACCGGATTTATAATAATTTAGTGGTTAAATCATCTATCATTTTAAAAACAATCTTTACCCGCACGCGTCAGAAAGTAAGATGCGAGCGAACAGAAAAAAAATAGTAAGATGAGGCTGCAACAAAGTCACAACCCCATCTTAATGCTACAACTTATTAATTTACGATTTCAAAACTTACGGGTAGTTCGCCATTTTTACAGACTGATGCGATGCAGCGCACTTGCTGTAGAGTAAAACTTCCGGAAAGCTGACAATTCCCTCCGTATATCTCTTCACGTACCATTGGTGCAAATAATACATTGTCATCTAGTACTATAGCTAAAGCTCTGTTAATATTTCGTTTTGTTATTTCGGCCCAAACCGGAATAGCTGATTGCTGAAACTGAAAGCCGAAGTAATTGATCTTCCAGATTGAATCCTGCCCGAAATTAAAACTTTCAATGTCAGATCCTTTCAGGTTTAATCCACTTCCATTCCCGATTTTTAAAGCATACAGACACGGCAAAGAATCGTCGAACTTATTGCTCCAGGCAAATTTGCAACTATGCTTCATTTCAACAGAAGTCAAGTATTCCTTCAGTTTACTTGTTTCTTCTGCTGTGGTACAAATAATCCTTTCCGACGAATCGCCGGGTGCGTTTACCTGTAATAGCGACAACAAAGTGGTATCGGCTTTTATTAGCTCAGTCAGATCCTTATAAAAGTACGTTTCGTAAAAAGAAAGTGTGCCCTTTTGAGTAATCAGATTTTCAGCTACTTCCATATCCCAGGAATCACTTAACACTAATTGAATCTGATTTTTATCAGAGATAATTATAATTTCAAACTTTTTATCGCTATAACTTTCCAGCCTGTTGCTGATTATTTCAGCTGATTGCGAAAGTGTGGTTCCGCTGATTGTATGATCCGTTGATTGTATGAGTATCTGATTTGTATTATGTTGCTTTTGCGAAAAGCCTGTTGCAATTATTCCGAGAATAAATATTGCAACTAATGATCTTTTTATAGTTTTCATAATTAATTAAATTTAAGTTAAAACCATGCCTCTTACTGTTGTAAGGGCAAAAATTACACTTCCAGAGTGTTGGGATTTAGCTTAAAGCAGGAAAGTCGTCAGTGTCAATGAAATGATAAAAAGTAAAAAGCTGTTGAAATAAAATTGGTTTAATTATGAGTGTTATTTTTTGAAAAAAAATAATTCTGAGCTGAAAAAAATAATTGTCGCCTATCGGATGAAGTCCTTCATTAGATTGCCTCGGATTTAACTTATCAACTAATGGTAACAGGTTTTTCAGAAAATGAAACTGCTGAATTTCAACCAGTGTGGCAACATTTACATGTAACTCAGGCGCATAGTTGAACTTAATAATATCATTACCTGGTTTATTAGAGTTTTCAGAAAATGCACAGATAAAAAGGAAGAAAAGCACAACGAATGCTGCACTTACTTGATAGTTCCTGTTATCTCTTCTTTGTCTAATCATATATCAAATATACAACCATATTTCGGATCCTACTAAAGCCTGAAGATTATTTATTTTTTCTGAATGAAGTTATACTTCTGAATTCCTATACTCCGCTACCACGCGAACAATTCTCACCGAAGGTAATCCCTTCGCGTGGGGTTGCAGTATATCTCTTTTACTGGTTTGCTTGCGTCTTATTTTCTGACACGTGCATCCTGAGATTACTTGTTTTCATGGTTTACATTTTTTTTAAAAGATTATGTTTATAGCTGCGCAATTGATTATGCCGAAGGTAAGGGGTTATTGGATATATTTGTAATTGAATAATATGAATCGTAGCTCCTGCATACACTGATTACAAATCAGCGCCAGGGGTGTTAAATATTAGATAGTTTTTACCGGCACTGATTGGAAATCAGCGCCAGCGGGGGTTATTGGATATATTTGTAATTGAATAACTTGAATAGTTGCTTTTACCGGCACGGATTATCAGTCTGCGGCTGATGAGATCGCTAAGTTAAGTTACAAATCCGGTCCGGCCCGGGGTACCAACCAAAAAAGCTTTATAATCTCAGGATTATAAAGCTTTTTTGTTTCGGTTCTTTAATCGCCTGATAACGATTAATTTCTATTTAATCAGACAATGCGTACGATCCGGTAAAAATAAACTGACAGTTATAATCAATTTTAAGGTTGTAATTATGTGTATCAGGAATTTCGTTGTAATAAAAGTATTGAAAACCGGCATAACAATAAGAATCCTCTATCTCTTTTTGTACAAATTTTGCTGGGAAAAGAGTGGTCCCGTGATTTAGAGTAAATTCATCGTGAATCATGGTGCCAGGCACATAAACAAAATTGCCGAACGCATTATGACATACGTCATTACCCATACTAATTGTAATTTTATTTTTTCCGCTTGACGCATATTGATTATCCTCATAAACTGAACCAGAATACTCAAGCCAGACTTCGGTGGTATTTGCTCCATTTGTTCCATTTGGAGAGGTATGATCAAGCGATTTGACTGGCAGCATTACGGCTAAACTCTCACGAAAATCAACTATACATTTATATGCTTTAGATGTAGAACTTTGTAATAGTCCATGAGACGATAAACTGCCGAAAGTTCTGTCATAGGTAATATCGGGTATAGCTTTAGGACCAGAAAAAGAGCTGGAACCCGATGCTTTTTCCCAACGTAATGCTCCGGGTACAGGTAGTATTTTTTCATTATCAAACCTATCGTCATAGTGCTCCATATCAAAATAGGCATTAGAACTTGACGAATAATTTACTTCATCCCAGGCTGTTGGATTATAACGGTATTGTAGAAAGCCCCATTGCCAGTTGGCAGAGAAATAGGCAAACTGAAAAGTGCATGTACTGGTTCTTGTTACTGAAGACTGGCTTGGATCCATCGGGTTGTAATATAATGGAGTAAAAGTGCCTATAATTTCTGTTTGATGCGGCCAGGGTAAGTTTGGCCCGTTTTCGGTTATCTGAATAGTTTGAGGGGTACATGTCCAATTGGTATCGTAATCATTAAACCGGAACAAGTTCCATTTATTATCCGGCGCGCAATCAACTGCATCACCGCACGTTGCAGACACTGACCAAATTGGATAGGGTATCATACTTGGCAAAACAGTTGCTGCTGAAGTAATTGTCTTTCCTCCTATTTGTAGCGAAAGTTCATCTGGTGATGTTGCCGCTTCTGCAGCATATTTGTTTGGAATAACAATATGGCCACTTATCACAGGGTGTTGCTTGCCTGAGGCAGCATACAGCAGATTAGCCAGAAACTGTGAGCGGGCATAAACGTGTTGAAATTGTTTTTCAGGAGCCAGGCCGGCGGCTGCATATTGCATATCATGTGTAAACCTTAGATTTGTGCGGTATTCGGAAAGGTTAATAGTTAAATAATCAACGTTTTCAAGAAAAATATCTACTTCTCCGGGAATAATTCCATTCATGTATGTTTCCCAGAAATCAGAAGCTAACTGACCAGTGGTATCAATCATATTAGCAGCGTTAATATACACTGTTGCTGCCTGAAACTGATAATTGATTACAGTTAGAAAGTAGCTCTCGAATAATAAATATGCATTCATTGCACTATTGGAATCAGATATTTTTCCTTCGCATAATTCAATTACGCGTTTTGCATAGGCATGTAATGCATTATCTCCTGTTCCTAAAGGTGGGCAAAGGTCCTGCTGCATCTGAATAATAATGTTTTTCATGGAATTATCACCTTGATTATGATAAACCGTAGTAGCCCAGGTGGGTGCATAAGCGCTTAACATCTGCATCTTATATCGCAAATCAGGATTGTTTGTGTCAGCCTGGTATAAGCGGCCAGTTTTGGGATAGTACATCAACCCGTCCATTGATGCCGAATCCATAGCGGTTTTCACATAACCTATTTGAGTATTCAAACTACCTGAATAAATAAATGAGTTCAAATCATCAAAAGAAATATGCAAATAATTGCTCATATCTTTAATCGTATTTTCCAAATCAGCTATCTGATCCTGCACTTCATCCAGTTGTTCATCAATATCATCAAATCTGCTCTCTGTGTGATGGTAATCATAAGCTTCCCAAACTACTTCTCCAACAACACTTATCCCTTCCCAAATAGCATGACCGATTTCGCCAACAAGGCCGGTTCCCAGTTTATGGATGGTATTACCCGGAAAATTTAACTTTTTTGATTTTTCGTAATCTGATAAAATGTTTAATGGCTTATTTACAAAAACAACCGGCTTAGCAGGATCCCCCGGACCAGGATCAACCGGATCAGGAATCGGATCATCTTTTCTGCACGAGAAAATTACTAAAACCATCATGAGTATAAGCAATGATGAATGAATGATTTTTTTAAATTTTTTTGAGGTTTCCATGTGAGTGTTTAAAGTGTTGGTAACTGAAAATTAATTGTTCGGTAATGCATACTACAGTGGGGTTTATACGCATATATACTTTATGAACATAAAAGCAAAAAGTAATAGTATTAAACTAAAATAAATGTTATAAAAGCAATAATATATATATATTTTTATATATATTTCTCTTAAACTAAAGATTTCCCCGCTACCGCGCGAACTTTTCTCACCGAAGGTAATCCTTCCGTAAGGGTGCAGCAATTCAATGCATCCGAAAAATCAGTAGGCGCTTCGGTTTCAACAGGATTTAACATAAGGTATTCCATCATTGATTAACCAAATTCGTCTAACAGTATATCAATCGGGAATTCACCCGCCTAATGCCATTGTGAGGCAATATTGTGTCATGGCTCGTTTCATAACCTGTAAAATTTGTCGTCACACCATTTAGCCGGATTATTGATAATGTAATTCGAAATGCGATGGTACGATTGTTCGTCGCGGATAATATGGTCGTGATAATTGGGTTGAAAAAAATGATTATTCCGATTGTATTTTGGGATATTCAATTGATGTTCATCAATATAATCATCAATTTTTGAATTTACCGCGGATTTAAATCCCCCAAAAAATGATGAAATGGATTTTGGCAAACGATGTAATGTTTGTAATTGGGGTTGCGGTAGAGACGCACGGCCGTGCGTCTCTACATTATCCGTGCCACCATCCCCGCCATCACCATTCCCCATCATTATTTCGTCATTATTTATTACAACGATGGCATGCAAATGGTTGGGCATGATAATATATTTGTCCAAAAATAATTCATTGCGTATTTCAAATGATTTATGCCATTCGGCATCCACAATTTTACCAAAATCCGACAATTGCACTGCCGGAACATCACCCATAACCACTTCGCCCAAATTACAAACCATGTTTTGCGTAACCACAGTGATAAAATACATTCCATTGCTGGAATAATCCCAACCCGGCCTACGGTGCGATGCGATGCGATATTTATTTTGAAATTTTTCTGCCATTATTTAACGGACTATATATCTGCAAATTTCAGTGGTTTAGTTATCTATTGTAGCAAGTTTAGGGAGAAGTAAATTATTCAATAAAATCAGTTTAACTATTTCTTTTTCAATTCTTGATTATCAAATCTACAACCCCTACACGAATAATCGTATCCATTTAACCCACCCCATTCTCACGCGTCTTATTTTCTTGACGCGTGCGGTAAATCCCTTGCCTCATAGCTTAATCCCGGGTATCTGCTATGAGCCAGCGCATCCGAAAAATCAGGCGGAGCTTCGGTTTCAACAGGGTTTAACATAAGGTATTCCAGTAAAAACCCGCGCGAACCAGCTAGCCTGCGAATGATTAACCTTGTAAGGCAAAATAAAGTTGCACATTTATGCACGACTTAATGGGCTTGCCGTTCAGTTTGGCCGGAAACCAAACGGGTGATTGAAGTACAATCCTGGCGGCTTCTGCGTCAAGTATTTTAGGGCTTCCCTTTTTAATCCTGAGATCAGTTACATGCCCGGTTTCATCAATTACGAATTGTAATACAACTTTCCCTCGTAATCCATTCTCTGTTGCCAGCTGAGGATAAATCAACCGCTGCGATACAAACTTCAGGAAACTATTATCATACAGAGGAAACACCGGAGGTTCGTAATTACCTGGAGTGGTACATTCAAATTTATCATATTTCACGGTATAATTGGGAATATCTGTATAGGTGGTATCAGAATACGAATATTTGCCAGAATAATCGAACGTTCCTCCACCTTCTGAAATCCATGTCCCGCAAGGAGTATCGCCATTGTAACAAGTTTGGCGTATCCCTTTATTGCGACGCTTGTCCAACATTTTATAACATACTGAGCCATCAGGCATTTTTATTGTTAACTGAATTACTTTAGCCTTTCCAGGCTCTACTTCTTCATTGCTATAAGAATTGATAAAATAGGCTGTATCAACTATTACCTGGCCCGATGTGGTGGTAAGGACAAGTAAACAAAAAGCGGATATCATCAAAAAGTTTCTCATGGGTATTGTATTAATCCTGTTCATCATAATGGGTTGTGTGGCTATTTTTATATTTATCAGACATTGGTTTACAATAGTACAAATTTTATACTGTCACGCGTAAGAGGGTGCGCGCCAGCTGCAACCCATTTGACAAATTTAGCAAATATTTACCATCCCGCGAAAGGATTACCTTCGGTGAGAAGAGTTCGCGATAGCGGGGAAAGGATTATGTTTATAGCATTGCCATTGATTATGCCGGAGGTAAAGGGTTATTGGATAGATTTGGAATTGAATAATATGAATTGTAGCGTGAGACTCGATAGCGATTATAAGAAAAGCGGATTAAGGGAAGATCTTACCAGCAAGAATTATCAGCCTGCGACTAATGAGATCGCTTCTCTAAATTACAAAACCGCGCCAACGGGGGTAAAACATTAAAAATGAGAGTTAAATTTATAGACTGGAAAAACAGCATGACCCAATGGGCTGAAAATATTAGTGCATCTTTTAAATTAGGTAAGAATGATACACTAGGATTTAGGCTAGACTATTATACTTTTGTGATCAAATACGAAACCGACAGTCATGATACAATAATAGTATCTCAAACTGCTACAGGAACTGAACTAGATGTTGGGTTATCGTATTTAAAAATTGAATTTTATAATCCTGAGCTTTTAAATTTCAACTTATCCCTTTATCAAAAAGGTTTCTTTGAAAGAATATTAAATTCGAATAAGATAAAATCAGGGAATAATTTTTTTGATACTAAATTCGGCATATATTGTTCGGAAAAAAAATTTGCATCGAAAATATTCAGCAATACCCAAGTTCAATCCATTTTTTTAGACAATAGCTTTTTGACATTTAATATACAAAGAAAGAAGTCAGTGGTAACTTTAAGGAGCATGGAAATCAAAATTTATGAAGAAATGGAACTTCAAGAATTATTAAATAATTTTATTCTTATTTTATCTTTAATTCGCAAATCAAATCCTTAAAATACAGGAAAAATTGGAAATATTTCCTCGTTTGCGCGCGTCTTATTTTCATGACGCGGACATCCTGAGATTACTTGTTTTCATAGTATAAATTAGTTTTTACCAATACATTTACAATACCTATTTAACCAACAGGGCATAAATAATTTAGTGG
>CAZBZA010000147.1:0-7586 GCA_964495865.1 uncultured Lentimicrobiaceae bacterium | reverse complement strand
TCTCTTGTAAGGTTATGGAACCTCAGTTCGAAGGACAAACCAAAACCAAACTGGGAAACAACGAAGTAATGGGCGCCGTGGATCAGCTGGTAGCCGAAATGCTTAACTATTACCTCGAAGAGCATCCGCGCGAAGCCCGCATGATCGTTAACAAAGTAATACTTGCCGCTACCGCCCGCCATGCAGCCCGCAAAGCCCGTGAGCTGGTTCAACGCAAAAATGTATTATCAGGTTCAGGCCTTCCTGGCAAACTTGCCGACTGCTCCGAAAATGATCCTGCTCTTTGCGAAATTTACCTGGTCGAAGGTGATTCCGCAGGTGGAACAGCCAAGCAGGGCCGCGACCGAAAATTCCAGGCTATTCTGCCACTCAGGGGTAAAATCCTGAATGTGGAGAAAGCAATGCCGCACCGCATTTTCGACAGCGAGGAAATAAAGAACATGTTTACAGCACTTGGCGTAACAATCGGAACCGAGGAAGACTCAAAAGCGCTGAATGTTAACAAACTGCGCTATCATAAAATTATCATTATGACTGATGCCGATGTGGACGGAAGCCACATTGCCACACTCATCCTTACCTTCTTCTTCCGGTATATGAAAGAACTGATCGAAAACGGCTATATTTATATCGCTACACCTCCTTTGTATCTCATTAAAAAAGGAAGTACCGAAAGGTACTGCTGGAACGAAGAAGAACGCGTTCAGCTTATTTCGGATTGGTCAAAAGACGGATCCGACAGGGGAATTCACATTCAGCGTTATAAAGGTTTAGGAGAAATGAACGCAGAACAACTCTGGTCAACAACCATGAATCCTCAGTTTCGCACACTCCGCCAGGTTACTATCGAAAGCGGCTCCGAAGCCGACCGTATTTTCAGTATGCTGATGGGCGACGAAGTACCACCACGCCGCGAGTTTATTGAGAAAAATGCGAAATACGCGAATATCGATATCTAAAGCAGGCTTTTAAACTACAGTCTATAAACGCAAAAAAGACAGGAGAATATCCTGTCTTTTTTTGTATTGCTAAAATCCGTTTAACCGTTACTGATTGCCCTGTTCAGGAATGCCATAAACGGTTGAAGTTCCTTCACCATATCAAGTACAAGTTTTTGATACTTCGCCTGATCGGAAACCACATCATCAGTAATGGTTTTCGAAACGATGAACGATCGGTATTTTAAAAGATCTATATCCGGGAAATCTGCCGGAAAATCTTTGGGAGCCTTTTTCATTTTGTCGAAATCATCCAGCTTATCAAAATATTTTACAAACGAAGGTTTCTCAACAATCGATTTCAACTCACTGCTATGGTAATAAACCTCGTTTCGGAGTAATTTAAGTGTGTCAGGCTGCGGCATATATACACCACCGGCAAGCATTGATTTGCCTGGTTCAAAATGAAAATAATATCCCGGATTTGAACTTTTTCGTCCACCGCGTGCTATAAAGGCACCGAAATTTGTTTTATACGGCGATTTATCAGCACCAAACCTAACGTCCCTGAAAATACGGAAAATACAATCCTTCATGGCCGGAGTCTGCAGCGAAGGATCAATCGCCGATAGAGTTGCTATTATTTCCGAAACAAAACCTTCAACCTCTTTGCGCGACTTTTCATACCATGATTTATTTTGCTGGAACCATTCGCGGTTGTTGTTCAATGTTAATTGCGAGAGAAAATCAAGAACTGAAGCTGCATCCATCTTATCTGTTTTTTGTTGAGTATGATTACAAAAATAACAATTAAACCACATAAAAACCCGAAATTTTTCCATCCGTTTCCTACTCAGTTTGAGCACTGCAATTCCTTTAGCTCCACCTCAGCTCGAATCAGATTTTTTTATACATTAGACGAAAAATAAAACAGCATGAGGCTAAGCTTTACAATCATACTTTTATTGATATTTTTCGAATCAGCAAATGCATCAGGTGAATGGATAACTCAAGGTGGCCGGGCAGCGGGCATGGGACTTTCATCGGCTGCAGTAAGCGATTTCTGGAGTATTAATAACAACCAGGCCGGAATGGCTTTTTACGATAAAACCGCAGCAGGCATTTATTACGAAAACCGTTTCCTCATTAATGAAATGGCCACCCAATCAGGAGCTTTTACATTTAAAACTAAATTTGGGATGCTTGGCGCTACTGTAGGATACTCAGGTGACGCCAATTATAACACCACCAAAGCCGGATTAGCTTATGCTATGAAATTCGGAAACCGGTTTGCCGCTGGCGTTCAACTCGATTATATCGGCACAACACTTGGCGAAGAATATGGTAAACGAAGCAGTATCACTTTTGATGCAGGTATCATGGTAAAGATTACCGAACAATTTATTTTCGGGGCACATGTATTTAACCCGATTCATGCCAAAATTTCGGATTATAACAACGAAAGTATTCCTTCAACGTTAAATGCCGGATTCAGCTACACTTTCTCCGACAAACTGCTGCTTACCGCCGAAGCCTATAAAAACAGTGAATTCCCAATGGAATTCCGCTCCGGCGTTGAATACAAACTCAGCAGGATAGCTTATGCCCGTATAGGTTTGAGCACCAATCCAGCCCGCTATACTTTCGGGTTTGGACTGGAAATGAAAAAACTTACAATCGACCTTTCTTCCTCCATCCATCAGCAACTGGGATATTCGCCCCAGGTTTCCCTGCAATATGCATTTTAATTAATGGAAAAACCTCGGGAAACCATGCTAAAACTACCTCACAACCTGATTCTACTTCTTTTGCTTTTCGGCAGCGGCATTGCTGTTGCGCAGCAACCTGATACTATGCGATTTACTGGTGCCGAAGGAATAGAGCAACATATCGAAAATCTTGCTGAACGCTCAGAGGTAGAACTGGACTACAGCGATTGGGTAGAAGAAATCAACCTGCTTCGCGAACGCCCGGTTAATTTGAATTCAGGCGACGAAAACGAGCTACGAAGACTTTTTTTTCTGAACGATTTACAGATCAGTAATTTAATCGAATATACAACGCTATACGGACAGTTAGTTTCAATCTACGAGCTGCAGGTTATTGATGGTTTCAACGAAAAGATTGTCGGCCAGATGCTTCCTTTTATATCGCTGTCACCTTTTGTGCCTGAGAAATTTTCGTTAAAAAAAGCATTAAAATATGGCGGCACCGATGTTATGCTGCGTTATCAGCGGGTGTTGCAGGAGCAAAGCGGATATGCCGAAGTTTCCGATTCCGTCAGGCTGGCCAATCCCAACAAATATTATCTTGGCAACCAAAACAGTGCATTCCTTCGGGTTCAGTATTCGTATAAGGACTATTTGAAATTCGGATTGGTTTGCGATAAAGATGCAGGTGAAACATTTCTCCCAAAATCAGACACCTTACCAAAAGGTTTTGATTTTTACTCCGTTCATTTGTTTTTGAAGAATATAGGCGTAGTCAAACAGCTGGCTATTGGCGATTACCATGTACAATTCGGGCAGGGATTAACCATGTGGTCGGGTTTTTCGATGGGCAAAGCAGCCGGATCGGTAGTTATGCGCAAAAGAGCCCCGGCATTGCGGCCTCATGCTTCTTCCAACGAATATGCTTTTATGCGTGGCGTGGCCACAACAGTGGGTTTAGGAAAATTTGATCTCACCGCATTTTATTCAAACCGCAAAGTCGACGCCAACCTGGTTGCATCCGATTCCATCAGTTCAACTGAGGATTATGTTACATCATTGCAGGAAACCGGATATCACCGAACTCCCACTGAACTTGCCGACAAAGGCGCTAACCGCGAAATTGCCACAGGCGGTCATCTGACCTGGAACGGACAACATCTCAGAACTGGCATTACTTTGTTCCACGTGAATTACGAAATCCCTTTTGAGAATAATGACGAACTGTATAAAAAATTCCAGCCTGTATTAAATTCGAATACGTATGCCGGTTTCGACTACAGTTATAACTTTAAAACTCTGACATTATACGGCGAAGCCACTAAGCAGATAGATGCAGGACTTGCATTTATTCAAGGGCTTTCGTTCAGTCCCGATCCACGCCTTTCATTTGCCATGGTATATCGCAATTATCAAAAAAATTACCTTAACACATTTACCGCGGCATTTGGCGAAAGCAGCAACAATACCAACGAAAAAGGTCTTTATATGGGATTAGTTGCTACTCCTTTTAAAAAGATCACTTTGAGTGCTTACGCAGATATGTTTCGCTACGAATGGCTGCATTACAGGGTTGATGCACCTTCGAACGGACAGGAATATTCAGCTCAGGCCGTTTATAATATTTCACGCCGCGGCGATCTTGTATTCGGTTACCGGCGAATGCTGAACCCGCTCAATTATACCGGGAATTCCGATATGAAGAACACGGTCGGTGAATCTGACCGTTCCTATTTCCGGATACAATTAAACTACCTGGCCATGCCCTGGCTTAAGTTGCAAAGCCGCATCGAAATCACCAAACGCGATGCTCCGCTAAAAAACACAGAAACCGGATATCTTATTTACCAGGGTTTTCAAATAAAACCTGTGGAAAAAGAATGGACACTGAATTTCAGGTATCTGTTATTTGATACCGATTCGTACGATACACGACTTTACACTTTCGAAAATGATGTGCCATATTCATTCTCCATCCCTTCTTTTTCGGGTAAAGGAAGTCGTTTTTACATCATGCTTAACGCGAAACTTACACGTGACCTTTCGGTGATACTCCGTTTTGCACAAACCTGGTATTCGGACAGGAACGTAATAAGTAGCGGATTGGATGAAATTAATGGCAACAAGAAATCGGATGTAAAGGCAGTACTCCGGTTTTCTTTTTAACATTTTATACGCACTCACAAACACTTTTCTTTTGAATTGTAATGACTGATAATAAATTGAGAAATTAGTTTATTTTTGCCCCTCATAATAATACCTAAAACCTAATACAAACTAAATTTAACAGTTATGTTTAAAAACCAACCTAAAGGACTTATCGCCGCAGCTTTGGCCAACATGGGTGAACGTTTCGGATTCTACACTATGATGGCAATCCTGACTTTGTTCCTGATGTCGAAATTCAACATTACCGGGACAGAAGCAGGAAAATTTTACTCCATTTTTTATGGTTCAATCTATGTTCTCGCTTTGGTTGGCGGTTTAATTGCCGACAAACTACGTAACTACAAGGGTACTATCATCGTAGGTTTGATTATCATGGCTGCTGGCTATATTTTCCTGGCAACTCCAGCGTTGATTACATCCAAGTACATTGCGCTGGCTGCATTGCTTGTGATTGCATTCGGTAACGGTCTGTTCAAAGGAAACCTTCAGGCACTGGTTGGCCAGATGTATGACAACGATAAATATCGCGCCAAACGTGATTCCGGTTTCCAGATCTTCTACATGTTCATCAACGTAGGTGCGATGTTTGCCCCTTTTATGGCTACATGGGTGAGAAATACCTTCGTAAAAATGCAAGGGTTTGGCTATAATGCTGAATTACCGGGCCTTTGCCATCAATATCTTGACGGTAAAATGTCAGAGGAAGTTACGAGTGGCAGGTTTACCGAATTAGCAACATCTGTTTCCGGCAACATGCCGGCAAACCTGGGTGATTTTGCAACCAAATATCTGGATGCTTTTAATACTGGTTTTCACTACGCATTTTATACTGCAGTTGTAGCAATGATTATTTCGCTGGTGGTTTTCATTGCCTCCAAAAAAATTCTTCCAGATCCAAAGGACAAAGTTAAAGCTGGCCACGGAATGTCGAAAGAGGAAATCAAACAGGATGCCAAAGAAATCAAACAGCGTATTCTCGCACTCATGGCCGTATTTGGTGTTGTTATCTTTTTCTGGTTCTCTTTCCACCAAAACGGGCTTACGCTCACAATGTTTGCAAAGGACTATACCTTACTTGGGGGAATTTTCCCCTCGGTTGAGAGCTTCCAATCCATTAATCCATTCCTGGTTGTATTCCTTACACCGGTGATTATTTTTATCTTCAGCGCCCTGGCAAAAAAAGGCAAAGAGCCTTCCACTCCAAGGAAAATCGGTATCGGAATGGGAATTGCAGCCTTAGCTTTTATTGTTATGGCGGTAGGATCTATTGGATTACCAATGCTAAAAGATGTAACGGCCATGGGTGGTTTACCAGATGCTGCAAAAATGACTCCATGGTTTCTTTTCGGTGTTTACTTTATACTAACAGTTGCTGAACTGTTCATTTCGCCGCTGGGTCTTTCTTTTGTATCAAAAGTGGCTCCGGTTCATTTACAGGGATTGATGCAGGGGGGATGGCTTACAGCCACCGCCATTGGAAACTTCTCTTTGTTCCTGGGAGCTATGATGTACGAAAGCATTTCAATTTCAGTTACCTGGACCGTATTTATTGTGGTTTGTCTCCTGTCAATGATTGCCATGTTTGCAATGGTTAGTTGGCTCGAAAGGGTTTCAAAATAAGCTTTTTCCAAATAATATTAAAAAGGCTGCCCCTGCAAAAGGCAGCCTTTTTCATTATTTTTGCCCAATGACAGAAATCCAGTTCCCATGGCAGCATAACCGCCGGTATAACTCATATTCAGAATATTTCAAACGCGAGTTCGGTACGCGCGTTCAAAAAGTTACTATCGATGCCGGCTTCACCTGCCCCAACCGCGATGGAGCGAAAGGCGTGGGCGGTTGTACGTATTGCAATAACGATGCCTTTAATCCTTCGTATTGCCAGCCTCATAAAACAGTGACACAACAAATTATGGAAGGCATTGAATTTCATCAGAAGCGCTATCGCCGGGCAAAAAACTACCTGGCGTATTTTCAGGCATATTCCAACACGTATGGCTCACTGGATTATTTAAAATCGCTGTATGACGAAGCCCTTTCGTTTCCCGGAGTAGCCGGACTTGTTATTGGCACCCGCCCCGATTGTATTGATGATGAAAAACTGGAATATTTTGCACAACTTGCCGAAAAGCATTACGTAATAATTGAATATGGAATTGAATCCTGCTACAACCGAACGTTAGAGCGAATAAACCGCGGGCATACTTTTGAGGAATCAGAAGCTGCTATCCGCAAAACAGCTTCCTATGGAATCCACACAGGAGCCCATCTTATTTTCGGTTTGCAGGGCGAAACAGAAGCTGATATGCTGGCTGAGGCAGAAATAGTTTCGAAACTTCCGTTGGATACCATTAAATTCCACCAGCTTCAGATTATAAAAGGAACCAGGATGGCACAGGATTATCAGGATGATCCAACGCAGTTCAATTTGTTTTCACTTGATGGTTATATTGATTTTATCGTGCGTTTTACAGAAAGATTGAATCCGGAATTTGTAATTGAACGCTTTACGGGCGAGGCTCCTCCCCGATTCCAGGCTGGTCCCATATGGGGTGGATTGCGCAGCGATGAGGTACAACTTTTAATAGAAAAGGAATTTGAAAAAAGGGATACGTGGCAGGGGAAGATGATTGAGATGACAGGAGGATGAAGGATATCAGTGGCTGAAGGATGAGAAATGGAGTGTTTTAGGATGGATGAGTTGTCATTCAATGGTCATTCAATTGTTGAAGAATGAGTTACGGAGTGTTTTAGTATGGATGAGTTGTCA
>CAZBZA010000146.1:0-7665 GCA_964495865.1 uncultured Lentimicrobiaceae bacterium | reverse complement strand
GTTAGGTTTGCTATCCTATAATTAAACGCTGACAGGTCATGCTGACGCTGTCAGGTTTACTTCCTATCCAACGAATTAGGCCCTACAAAAGTAGATTCAATTTCATCCATTTCCTTACCGTTACTCATCACTTTAAATTCAACTTTTGTATTCGATAATTTCACTTCTGCTTTAGGTATAAGCAGCAGAAACTGAGCTTCTCCAACCTGACCTTTTTGCACTACTAACGGATCACCCACCATTTTAATTTCACCATTTTTGGGTTTTTCGATTAGTAATTCAACTGGAAGTGCTTCCCTGGTTTTATTTATCACCTGTATGCTGTAAATATTGCTGTAATGAACAGAATCGTACTCCTGGAACATGGTACCCTTTTGCCTCAAGATAGTTGATTCTATTTCGGTACGTATCGAAAACAGGAAAGCTATTAAAATCAATAATCCGCCTAATACTACCGAGTAGAACAAAATACGGACATTAAACTTAAGTTTAACATTATCTGCTATACTACTCTCCGAAGCATAGCGGATTAGCCCTTTAGGTTTTTTAACCCTTTCCATTACTGAGTCGCAGACATCAATACAGGCTGTGCAGTTTATACATTCAAGCTGAGTGCCATTCCGGATATCAATTCCGGTAGGACATACAACCTGGCAACTGCCGCATTCAACACAATCGCCTTTGTTTGCAGCAGTCCGGTCTTCGAGAGGGTTGTATTTTCCACGAGGATCGCCGCGTTTATGATCATAACTTACCACTATCGAATTGCGATCGAGTAATACGCCCTGCAAGCGTCCATAAGGACAAATAATAATACATACCTGCTCGCGTAATTTTGCAAAAACAAAATAGTGAACAATGCTGAAAAGTATCAATCCTATAAATCCAGCCAGATGAGTTGAAGGTCCATCGGAAATTATTTCTATTACATAATCAATCCCAAAAATATAAGCTACAAAGAAATGTGCACTTATAAAGGATATCATAAAGAAGATATAATGCTTTAATCCTTTGCGCCACAGCTTATTAAAATTAACAGGAGATTCGTCCAGTTTCCTTTGTTTGCTATAATTTCCCTCAATCCAGTATTCGATCTGCCGGTAAACAAATTCCATAAAAATGGTTTGGGGGCATATCCATCCGCAAAATATCCGTCCGAAAATAACCGTGAACAATACAATGAAAACTATAAAAGCAATCATTGACAGCACAAACAGGTGAAAATCCTGTGGATAAAACATTACCCCGAAAATGATAAACTTTCGTTCGAGAAAATTTAAAAGCACTAAGGGGTCGCCATTTACTTTAATAAACGGTAGTATAAAGAAAATTGCCAGTAAAACTACAGAAACCAGTTTCCTGTAATTATATAATTTTCCTTTGGGCTTTTTCGGATATACCCAAACTCTTTTTCCGTCTTCTGCTATAGTTGATTGCCTGTCGCGAAATTCATCAAATTCTTCAATCTCTTCCATTTATGATTAATTTATGCAAATTTATAAAAGGCTGTGAAGCATAATATCCCCACAGCCTTTTTTTCGATTATTCTGACTTCATTAATGGACAGTAAAAATGCTGATTTTCATCAATGATTTTACTGATATTATCCAATCTTGTCATATTTTGCACCTTGTGCAGGTTTTTGATTTGCCGGGCTGGTTCCCTGGAAGGTAAGTATATAACTAAGTACCTGCTGAATCTGTACTGCGCTCAACTGATCTTTGTAGGGAATCATTCCTTTCTCAATTACACCATCAATAACAACCTGGTAAAGATTTTTTATTGAAATCACATTATTTACTGAATCGCCATGTATCCAATAAGGATCAGTAAAATTAGGTCCGATAAGTCCTTCGCCATTCTGTCCATGGCAAACTGAACATATTTTCTTGTAAGTATCTTGTCCGGCTGCAAGGTCGGCTTCCGCTGTCATTGGAACCATATTTTCAATATCTACAACCGGAGCAGGGTTAGCTTTTTCAATTTCAGCCTGCGCAGCCATCTCAATTTTATATTCTTCGTCCTGCAGTGGCCACCAATTTGTTACGTGATAACCTAACATGTAAACTACTGCAAAAACAATGGTTATATAGAACAGGTATAGCCACCAGCGGGGCATCCGGTTGTCAAGTTCCCTGATGCCATCATATTCGTGGCCTCCTAAATAGCGATCTTTGGTTAGTTCGTCAATTTCGGGTTCTTCGTCATGTTTTTTATATTCATCTGTATTGCTCATATTATTTTTTTTTGAAAGTTAAACTTACACCTCACGTGTTTCGTATTTCTCATCGCTTTCGAAAGGGATAGCGCCACATTCAATTTCCTTACTTTTCTTCATCGTAAATGTATGAACTGCAATAAGTCCAAAGAAAACAATAAAAATTGCAAGAGCGATGACAGGGAACCAATAGATCCCTTCGATTGTGTCAAAAAGTCGTGATACTATTCCCATGGTGTGTTTTTGTTTTTGTTATTTAACTGTTTTACTATCGCCAACATCTGTTCCAAGACGCTGCATATAAGCAATTAATGCAATGATTTGCTTTGAAGCAGTAATTTCGATTCCTTCGGCTCGAAGTCCTGCAGCAATTTTTTCTGCCTGAGCTTTGGCATCATCACTGGCTTTCAGGTCGTAACCTTCAGGATACGGAACACCCAGATACTGCATAACCCTGATTTTACGAGGAGTTGATTCAATATCGATTTCACTTTCGGCAAGCCAGGGATATTTGGGCATGATAGATTGTGCATTGATTTTCTGCGGATCCATAAAGTGGTTGTAATGCCAGGTATCGGGTTTATATAAGGGACCGCTTTTTACACCTTCGCGCCACAAATCGGGACCAATACGTTTGGACCCCCATTGGAAAGGATGATCATACACGTATTCGCCGGCTTTTGAATATTCGCCGTAACGCTCTGTTTCCGATCTGAATGGCCTGATCATCTGAGAGTGGCAGGTATAACATCCTTCTTTGATATAGATGTCCCTGCCATGCAATTCGAGCGGAGTGTATGGTTTAACAGTTGCAATGGTAGGGATATTTGATTTTATAAGGTATGTAGGCACTATTTCAACAATTCCACCTATCAGTATGGCAACTATAGCCAGAATCATAAACTGTATCGGCCTGCGCTCGATAAACCGATGGTAACTCTCGCCTGATTTGCGGGGACCTTCTTTTACGAGTGCGGGAGCTTCGGCAGCTTCCATAGCAACAAAGGAACCGGCTTTAACTGTTTTATAAATGTTATAAACCAGTATAAACATACCGATAAAGTACAATGTACCACCAAATAGCCTCATATAATACATTGGCATGATCTGGGTCACTATTTCGAGGTAGTTAGGATACACGAGGTCACCAACTTCATTAAACTGTTTCCACATCGAAGCTTCTGTCCAACCAGCCCAGTACAAAGGAATTGAGTAAAATAGCATGGCGAGGGTTCCCAGCCAGAAATGCAGGTTAGCCAGTTTGTTTGAATATAGTTTAGTACCGAACATCCTAGGGAATAGCCAGTAAATCATACCAAATGTGAGAAATCCATTCCAACCCAGTGCACCAATATGAACGTGGGCAACAGTCCAGTTGGTAAAATGACTGATTGCATTGATATTTTTAAGTGAAAGCATTGGGCCTTCGAAAGTTGACATACCATAAGCAGTAACTGCCACTACGAAGAATTTTAGAACCGGCTCTTCGCGAACCCTGTCCCATGCACCGCGCAACGTGAGCAAACCATTGATCATACCGCCCCATGAGGGTGCGATAAGCATAATGGAAAAAACAGTTCCGAGGGATTGTGCCCAGTTTGGCAAGGCCTGATACAATAAATGGTGAGGACCAGCCCAGATATAAAGGAATATAAGCGCCCAGAAGTGCAGAATACTGAGTTTATAAGAATAAATCGGGCGGTTAGCTGCTTTTGGCATAAAATAATACATCAGCCCGAGGTAGGGTGTTGTAAGGAAAAAAGCCACTGCATTGTGTCCGTACCACCATTGCACCAGTGCATCCTGAACTCCTGCATAAACCGGGTAACTTTTAAAAAGCGACCAGGGAATTTCGATAGAGTTAACTATATGAAGTACAGCAACAGTAACAAAGGTTGCAATGTAAAACCAAATAGCTACATAAAGGTGTTTTACCCTTCGTTTGAGGATGGTCCACATCATGTTCCAACCAAAAATAACCCAGATCAAAGCGATCAGGATATCAATAGGCCATTCGAGTTCAGCATACTCTTTTCCGGTAGTGAAACCGGCAAGCAGCGAAACTGCCGCCAGCAAAATAATTAACTGCCAGCCCCAGAAATGAACTTTTGTCATCCACTGGCTTGCCATGCCTGTTTTGAGCAAACGCTGCAAGGAGTAATAGTAGCCGGTAAAAATGCCGTTGCCTACAAAGGCAAAAATCACAGCATTGGTGTGTACAGGCCGCCAACGTCCGAACGTGAGAAAGGACAGGTTAAAGTTTGCTGCAGGCCATACCATCTGGGTAGCAATCAGCACCCCGGCAAGCATGCCTACCACGCCCCAGAAAATGGTGGCGTAAGCAAACATCTTAACAATTTTGTTGTCGTAGTAAAATTTTTGTAATTCCATACGCTTTTGGGTTTAACTAAACTTTTGTTTTGTTTGGGTTTGGGTTTGTATTTGTTTGTTCAGGTTTATTCTCTTCATTATCAAATAAAATCCGGATGGATGGTGAAATATCATCATCATACTGACCTGACTTAACTGCCCACAAAAAAGCAATCAGGAAACCGGCGGCTACAACTATACTAAAACCTATCAGTACTACTATTACGCTCATTTAAGTATTGAAATATTGAATTAGCCAAAGATATTGAATCAAATAGTACCATTTTTATAACATATGTAATTTAGAATAATTCCTGATAAGCTATATATCTTTCTGAAAGATAATAATTTAACACATTCGATCATTAACATTATGTTAACACGCCTCGTTTTTACTTCAAAAAAAACAGGTAAATGAATACTTAAATTAATTAAGTAGCATTTGTCCTAAATTAAAATTTTCTGGATTTCGAAAGTACTGAAACCGACAAACTTGCAAATGCAACTACAGTAATAGAACTTAAAGGCATAAGTATTGCTGCTACAACCGGCGACAATAATCCCTGGATAGCAAATGAAAGCCCCACAATGTTATATAGGAAAGAAATAAAATAACTGGCATAAACAATTTTTAATGCTGATTTTGAAAACTTTAAATAATCCTGCAACCTGCCAAATTTTGACGACGAAAGGATAGCATCACAAGCTGGTGAAAAATGGTAAATATCATCGGCAATGGTAATACCTATATCTGCTTTTAACAGTGCGCCGGCATCATTTAGTCCATCACCTATCATGATTACATTTTTACCTTGGTTCTTCAACTCGTTTATATATTCGAGTTTATCAAGCGGCGACTGGTTAAAATGAAATTGTGTAGCTGAGGTAAAGTACCTTTTAAGATTTTCTTCCTCAGAGTTATTATCACCGGTTAATAAATGAAGTTGCATGGGTGCCATTCCGGCAATAACTTCATTTAATCCATCCCGGTAATGATTCTCCATTTTAAAATATCCCCTCAGTTTATTGTCGATGGAAACATATACCGAAGAAATTTTACTTTCATCCGCAGCCTCAGCACCTGCGATAAAAGTTCGCGATCCCAGCATAACTCTATGGTTTTCAACAACGCCAGTAATTCCCAGACCAGTGATTTCTTTATAATTACTTACTGTAAGCATATTACTGACCGGTAGCCAGTCGCTCACCATCACCGATAAAGGATGCGTTGAATTCCGCGCTACAGCCCTGATCCATTGTTTCTCTATATCTGAAAGTTCACTTCCTTCCCAGCCTATATTCATCGAACGTGAATGGGTTAGGGTACCTGTTTTGTCAAAAACGATGGTGTTGGCGTGAGTAAGCTTCTCAATAACTTCAGTATTTTTAATATAAAAACCATTTCGTCCGAAAACCCGCATCACATTGCCAAAAGTAAAAGGAATTGTCAACGACAAAGCACATGGGCAGGCAACAATTAATATGGATGCAAATACATAAACAGCTTTACCGATATCAGTAAACGACCAGAATATGCCTGCAGCCGTGGCAATTGCTAGAATAACCAGAGTAAAATAATGACTTACCTTATTTACAATGGTCTGCATCTGCATTTCAGTTTCCTGGCCCATTTTGTCTTCGTTCCACAATTGGGTAAGATAGCTTTGGGCTACTTCCTTTTCGACCCTTAGTTTAATGGCTGCTCCTGTTTGCTTTCCACCTGCAAATACAAAATCATCCGTTTTTTTTGAAACAGGAATTGATTCACCGGTAACAAAACTATAATCAATACTTCCTTCGCCTTCAATTACTACTGAGTCAACCGGGATAAGTTCGCCGTTCCTTACCAGTATCTGATCGCCGGCCTTCAAATCTTTTAATTGAATAAATTCCTCCTTACCATCAAGCAAGCGTGTAACTGCAATCGGGAAATACGAACGGTAATCGCGATCGAAAGATAATGATTGGTAGGTACGACTCTGGTACCAGCGGCCGATAAGCATAAAAAAAAGTAACCCTGCAAGCGAATCCATGTAGCCGGTCCCTGCTCCGCTGAAAATCTCATAACTGCTTTCGAGAAAAAGAGCAAGAATTCCAATAGAAATTGGCAGGTCAATACTTATTACTTTCTTTAGCAAACTCTTATATGCTGACAGAAAAAAATCGCTGCTGCAATAAGTAACAACCGGCAAAGCAAGAATAAAAGATACAATACCGAATGTGCCTGCCATCAGTTTATCAATAGCTTCGCCACCAGGCAAATAATCAGGGAAACTGAGCAGCATAATATTGCCAAATGCAAATCCAGCTACTCCAATTTTCATGATCCTGCTCCGGTTTGCACGCTGATGATCATCTTTCGTATCCTTATTATGACTGATATCCGGAATATAATGAATTGTATGAAGCAGTTCAACCAACTGCCTCAAGGATATATCGTTATCCCTGAAAGTGATATTAACTTCCTTTCGAACGAAATTTACATTAGAATGGATTATTCCAGGGTGAAGCGTACTCAGGTTTTCGAGTAGCCAAATGCATGAACTGCAATGGATTGCAGGAATAAAAAAGTTTACACGGGAAATTCCGCCATCTGAAAAATCGAGTAGTTTCAAACGGATTTCATTGCTATCGAGATAAGCATATCGGGTTCCGGTAGTATTTTCCTGATCGAGGCGGATGCCGGGCGTTGGCATCATATCATAATAACGGTCGAGTTTTTTCTCAGCTAAAATCTGATAAACCATGCTACATCCGTTGCAACAAAATGGTTTTCCATCCCAAATAACAGGGTTTTTCCCACAATCCTGCCCGCAATGTATGCATTCCGTCATGTTTCCGTTTTTTGATACGCCGGCAAAAATAGGTAAAAATATACCCGTAGAGACGCAATGCTTGCGTCTCAGGGTATATTATATTCTGTTGTTTTTATGAAGACGCAAGCATTGCGTCTTTACAGGTGTATCCTTCAGAGAAGAGAGACGCATGCAATGCGTCTTTACGGGTGTATCCTTCAGAGAAGAGAGACGCATGCAATGCGTCTTTACAGGTGTATCCTACAGTGCAGAGAGACGCAT
>CAZBZA010000145.1:0-7687 GCA_964495865.1 uncultured Lentimicrobiaceae bacterium | reverse complement strand
TAAAATAGAGTCTGCTGAGAAACTTACATCAAGCATATAATCAGCGGAATAAGAAGTAATTCGAATGTGTCAAATGCAAGGGAACTGAACAATATGTGTAAAAACTCGTGCTTCATATATTTGACTTCGTCGAGCCCTGCGGGGTTCGGTGCGCTGCACCTTGTATTATATTTTCTTTGGTATTCTACAAATATTGCGGTGCTCTGCACCTTTATTTGTTAAAATAATTGGGTAATAAAAAGCCACAGAGTGTCGCAATAGTTGTAGTCTGGCGAAATAGAATACAATTAGAGGTGCAGAGCATCGGAATCTAAAACCCGTCATTGTTTCGGGTGAGTTGTTCAGCAGACCCTAAAATAACATAGCCGGAAATTTCTTTCCGGCTATACCTATATTCTTACTCCTTTCGGATTCTCAAAAATTTATTCAACCACCAGTGTTTGAATGGAATGCGGCAAACTGGTAACTTCTGCAGCCTGTCCGGCAATCCAGAGGCGATAAGGAATTTTATCGTTACTCTGGTTCATTACTACTACTGCAATTTTACCATCGGTATTAATGAAAGCAGTCGTCAATAGCTGGCCACGGCTCGCTGAACTTATGATTCGTTTTGCACCGGGACGGATAAATTTTGAGAAATGTCCGATGTAATAGAACGAGTTCATATAATGAATCTGGCCGGTTTTAGTGTCGGCATGAACCGGTGCGAAACAGAAGTTACCTACATGGTTAGGACCTCCGATTTCGTCGAGAAGAATATTCCAGTCAGTCCAGGCAACGGTTCCGTTGTTAAAATCGTTGATCATCGATCGTCCGTACATTTCGCCCCAATTCCAGCCATTAATTTTATCCATTTTGAAACTTTCGGCACAACCTTCAGTAAAAATGAGATTTTTATCAGGATAAGTTTCGGCAACACGTTTCACGTTATCATATATATTGCCGCCGCCTGTCCAGCTCTCATACCAGTGGAATCCAATTCCCCACACGTATTTTGCAGCTTCAGGATCGTCGAGCACGGTGCTTGCACGCTGATAAATGAGATCGCGGTTATGGTCCCATGCAATCAATTTCTTGTCAGCCATTCCAGCCTTGTGTAAAGTTGGTCCAAGGCGATTTTTAATAAAATCACGTTCTTCTTCGCCGGTATAAATACATGATTCCCACGTTTGTGTAGCCATAGGCTCATTCTGAACGCTTAATCCCCATATCG
Organism: uncultured Lentimicrobiaceae bacterium; assembly: GCA_964495865.1. Taxonomy (GTDB): domain Bacteria; phylum Bacteroidota; class Bacteroidia; order Bacteroidales; family UBA4417; genus UBA4417. Next base: position 6,474 of record CAZBZA010000145.1, on the reverse strand, counting down.
GAATGCCTTCTGCTTCGTAAGCTTTAATAAATTTTACGTAATATTCAGCCCAGGACTGACTGAATTCAGGAAGCAATTTTCCGCCTTTAAGCATATTTTTCGAGTCTTTCATCCATGCCGGCGGACTCCATGGACTTGCATACAGGGTAAGTTTTCCGCCTGCTGCAGCAATAGCCTGTTTTATCATCGGGATACGAAATTCCTTGTCATGTGCCACACTGAACGATGTTAATGCAACATCATTATCCTCAACATAGGTATAACTTCCGCTTGAAAAATCGCAACTATGAATATTGGTGCGGGCGAGCGAATATCCTATTCCTTTGTTTATATCATAATAGTTTTGGATGATTTCATCCTGTTGTTTCTTTGGAAGTTTAGCCAATGTTTCGGCTGATGCATCGGTAATTGCACCACCGATTCCGAGAAAAGTCTGAAATGTTTTGGTTGGATCGACAAAAATGCAGGGCTGAGTTTCCAGGGGTTGCCCGAAATCAACAAACGTAAGGGTTTCGGTTGCTGTTAGCCTAAGATCAGTACCTTCGGCCGTGGTGTAAACAACAACCTTTTTAGTTGCCGGGATTTTGGGTTCCGACGGATCTTTTGCCGCTGATGCAACAAGTGAAGCAATCATTGCAAAAAAACCGGTTAAAAGAATTACTCTTTTCATAATAAGCACTTTGTATTTAGTGATTGGTTAAATATTGGCAGTAAATTTTCGAATAAACTGGTTACTCGGGTTGAAATACCCTGACATAATCAACCGTCATCGTTTGCGGGAAAACGGTTGTAGCATTAGGCGGCCCGGGCCAGTTGCCACCAACAGCTACGTTGAAGATGAAAAATTGCGGCAGATCGAAAGCCTCAAATTTAATGGTTGAAGATGTTGCTTCATAATACTGGTTGTAATCAACATACCAGGTGATCGAATTTTCCTGCCATATAATCGTAAATACATGAAACTGATCATCGAACCCCTGGCCGGAAGGAAGAGTATACGAACCGCCTTTATACACATGTCCTGCATCATTGTAATGAACTGTGCCGTAGGTTTTTGACACTTCATGGCCAAGGTATTCCATTATATCAATTTCACCGCATTTAGGCCAGCTTACCTGGCTGATATTGCCTCCGAGCATCCATAGTGCAGGCCATATTCCCTGGCCGTAAGGCATTTTTGCCCTGATGTCGATCCTGCCATAGGTAAACTCCTTTTTGCCTTTGGTTACAAGGCGGGCTGAAGTGTAGTTATTGTAATTATTTAAGGCTGTGATTGTTAATTTCCCGTTATAAACAGATGAATTAGCTGGCAAATTGGTATAGGTCTGCAATTCGTTATTTCCCCAACCTCCTGCACCAAGTTCGTGTGTCCACCAATCGAGGTTCAAAGCGTTTCCGTCAAATTCATCAGCCCATATCAAATCCATTCCTTCATACGAATCAGGCGTTATGTAACCGTCAGATGCCTGTTCAGGTGTAAAAGAATCGTCATTGTTTATTACAACTTCAGTTTCTTTGGCTGTATATGATGCATTGATAACTTCATCAACAACGATAAAAAATGAATCGTTAAATTCAAGAACTGCATCATTAACAATCTGGACTTCAATATTTTTTTGTGCCTCGCCTGGAGCAAAAACAAGAGTAGCACCTGAAACAGCAATAAAATCATTGCCACTTTTAGCACTTCCTTCCAGTGTTGACCATTTAACAGTCACCTGTTTATCCGATGCAGGTGTGAGGGATACACTCACTTTCGCGGTTACAGGAGTAGCTGTACCTTCGGCAATTTTAGTAAGCGCAACCAACCGGAGCAAAGGATTAAAAGCATCGTCATTCGATATGGTAACAGCGGTTCTGTATCCTTTCAGATTCGCATTTTTAATATTGCTGATGGTTACAAAAAAGGTTTCGTCCGACTCATACGTTGAGTCGTTCGAAAGCAATACTTCAATATTTTTAGTTGTCTCGCCCGGGGCAAAAACAAGCACCGAATTGGAAACATCAGTATAATCTTCGCCGGCTATTGCAGTACCGTCGAGGGTGGACCAGGTGCAGCTTACCTGCTGATCGGTTGCTTCACTCAAGGTAACCGGAATTATTGCTTTTACCTGAACCGAACTACCTTCAGGAACACTTAAAATTTCGGGAATACCGATATCGGGAATAACAGTTTCTTCCTCTTTGCAAGCACTAAACGTTAGTATGCTAAAGGAAAGTATCGTAAAAAAAAGAAGTCTTTTATTCATAGTTTTTAAGTTTTGCAATTAAATATTACGAAGAGATTACCAAACATAAGTTGCTACAGCACCGTTTACCAATGATGTTGCAGCTTTCAGGCCTTTATAGCCAATGTTAAACGACTGAATTGAATTGCTGTTGTTCAGCACAATAAGTACTTTGCGGCCATCAGGGGTTTTGAAAGCCACATTGGGCAGATTTGATATCATTGCCGAAGAAATCCTTACCGATCCGGCAGGCACAAATTTAGAAGCGTGAGCAATAATATAGTAGGATACATTTCGGGTAACTGATGAACCAATCGTAAGCGCACCTTCACATTGGGTGCATCCGCCATTGGTATGTGGTTTGTAGGATGGATCGGAAGCCAGGTTCCATTCAAGTACATTCTTACTCCAGTTGCGCGATGCGCCAATAATAAGATTCTGAATATGCCATTGCATATCACCTGCAAAATTGCTTGGCCCTCCTACCCACTGTTCAGTAAAATATATGTTTTTGTCGGGGTAAGCGTTCCGCACCTGCGATAAGGCAGAAATATCGCCGGCATATAAATGAAAAGCCGAACCATCAATAAATTGGGCAGCATCCGGATCACTCAGTATATCAGTTGCATATTCCGGGTGGTCGCAGTTATGGTCGTAAAGGATAATTTTGGTTTTTATTCCTGCGTCCCTGAAAGCAGGACCAAGATTGTTTTTAATAAAGTCTCGCTGTTCGTCCGAAAACATCTCCAAACTGGGATTATTATGTGGATTTAAAGGCTCATTCTGAATCGTGATGGCATCAATTGGAATGCCTTCGGATTTCATTTCATTAATGTAACGCACAAAATAGCGGGCATAAACATCGTAGTATTCCGGCAGAAGTTTACCTCCGACTGAGTTTTTATTCGATTTCATCCAAACCGGCGGTGACCAGGGCGAACCGAGAATTTTAATTTTCGGATTTATCACGAGTATTGCTTTTAAAACAGGTATCAGATCCTTTTTTTCCGGTTCAAGGCTGAAATGATCGAGGTTAAGATCCGTTTCACCGGCAGGTAAATCATTATATGAAAACACAGTAGCACTCAGATCGGAAGCGCCGATACTGATACGTAAATAACTGATGCCAATTGAATTACCGGCAGTACTGAATAACTCTTTTAATAATTCGTCGCGAACCGAAGTAGTTAACCCATTGATCAGTGTTGCACTTCCACCTGTGAGTGTAAAGCCAAAACCATCCATTTCCTGAAACGCAACGGTTGTATCAATATCAATGGTTGGAAACGAATTAACTTTTGAACTGAAAAGCAAACTTACGTCCTGTTTCTGCAGCAACGCAGATTTATCAGGCTTCGTGAGCCAATACGAAATATCAGTCTTCACAGAAGTTGTATCGGCAGGAACCAGCGGTTCATTCCCTTCATCACTTTTACAGCTGTATGACGACAGAAATCCCATACAGAACAGCACCAGGATGAGTGACATTTTATGATAAATACTTTGCATTTTTTATTTCGTTTTGAAGCAAATCAGGTTCATGTTTTAAAAACAAAATTACTACCCGGCGTAACCTTTTCCTATTGAATGATAAGTTTGTTACGAATAATTCTTCCGGCCATTTCCAGTTCAACGATATAAAACCCTTTTGGCAAATCACCGACAAATAGACTTTTCTCAATTGACCCGCCGGGCATTTCATCCGATTTCACCACCTTGCCATTTGCTGATAGAATACGGATTGACTTTTGTATATTAGCTGACTCAGGGAAAATGATAGTTACATTTTCGTTGGCCGGATTCGGGTACAATCCGAAAAAATTACCTTCTTCATCGCTAACACCCTGGCTTGTTTCCGAAAACCGGTACCAGTTCATGTTAAATTCAGGCTGCAGGATTTTTACGCGCAAAGTACAAACACCTTCATTCAAATCAATTGCCGTGCCAATAGTTCTCCATGTCTGCCAGCCTCCGGTTACCGGAATATTCAATATAACAGAATTCAAAACTACTCCGGTAGAATTTAATTGCTGAACTTCAATCCGTCCGGCTGTTCCTGCCGAAGCAACCCTTACTTCCATAAAATATTTTGATGCTTTCCGAACTCTCACCCGATAATCAAGATAATCACCTGTATTAGTGAAACCTACATTTTGTCCACCACCGGCATCGGTGGTATTTTCGAGTTGCAGGCCCTGGTTTACACTGAATGCTTCGGCTTCAATTTTACCTGGTATCGTTAGATAGATCGGAAGGTTATTCTTTACAATTAAATTCGAAAAATTCTGAAGCGCTGATCCGTCTGTTGCTTTTACCGTTCCGTCAGCATAATTCAGCCTGATTACATCAATATCGAAAATGGGTTGTCCGATGGTAAAAATTATTCTTGATTGATTATCAGGATCTGGGGTCACACTGTTTATCGCAACTGTGGTACCATTCACTGTAAAGCTAAATCCATTGGCTTTTACAGTTGAGTCGACAAGCATTTTATTACAGGTAAGATAAATATTTTCGGTCTGTTTGTATGTTTCGGCCGAAACAGGGTTCAATAAGACGTCTTCAATTTTTTTATTTAAAAAAAAACCTATTGAACTGAAATTTGCACCGCCTTTATCAAAAATAACTTTTATCCGCTGCCTGCCTTTGTAAAGAACTACATCATTGATAGTAAAAGTGCTCCACGACTGATAACCACCGGTAGTGGGCAGTGAAATGATCCCGGTAACATCGGCATCGTCAACCTGTAATCTGATTTTTGAAGATACTCCCAGTATGGCATACCTGAATTTTACTGAATAAACTGCGCTCGAATCAATATCAACAGTGTATTGCAGCCACTCATTATCTGATGTCCAGCCTACATTATAACCATTCGAACCCGGATCGGTATCATTCGACGATTCAATATCAACCCCATCGTTACGGTAACTCCAGCCGTTATTCCAGGCTGTATAGGTTCCTGTAGTAACATTGTAATTTGCTACTTCGGCATCGCTGTATGCTTTGCCATTGCGTCCCAGATCGAATTCAGGAGCTGCAATTGTGCCGGGGATAACGTGTTTTGCAAATGGAATTGTAGTCGAATCGTTAACCTGACGGAACATAGCATCGGTAACATCTTTGCGGTAAATGCAATTACTAATTTTCGCATTTTCAGCCATTTGCATCAGAGTAAAGTAAGCAAAGCCTGACGAAGGAGCTGTACCTCCGTTATTCCAGTAATCGAGTAAAGTCTGATAATTCGCGGTTTTCACTATCGTCAAGGGATTTACAACTGATCCGATTTTTTTTAGCGGCCACCATGCCCATCCTATTCCATTATCTTCGGCCAGGGTGATCGCATCTGTAAACCAGACATTCGAATTTTCACCGGATTCACCAAGCCAGATAGGAACGTTATATTGATTCCTGAAATTAATCATCCACGAAATGGAATTCTGATCATTAACCGACCAGTATTTGTGAAAGCTCAATACTGTATTATTATCCCATAATGGGAAAAGACCGTTGTAATTATTACCCCAGCAATTGCCTTCAATTATTATAATATGCTCAGTGTCAACCTGGCGGATTGCTGTAGTAATATCTTTATAGAGTTGCTTGAGTGGTGCATTCGAATTTTCGGAACATCCGTTCTGGTTTCCTCCGGCTGTAAAACTCCAATTAGGTTCGTTAATAAGGTCGTACCCTCCAACCCAGGGTTCATTGGCATAGCGCTCGGCCAATTTCCGCCATAATGCGATAGTTTTCTGTTTGTTTGCATTGCTCTCCCACAGCGATGGTTTGGCCGGATTGTAATCGCTAATAGCCTGATCTTTTCCCTGTCCGCCCGGAGCGGCATGTAAATCAAGAATAACATACATCTGGTTGGCCTTGCACCAGCTTATCAGGCTGTCGGTCATAACAAAACCCTTTTCGAGCCATGTATTTTCACCTGCAACAGGCTCATCTTCAATAGGGAGCGTGTAAAGGTTATAATGCATTGGCAGCCTGATGGAGTTAAAACCCCAGGCAGCCATTGAATCGATATCTGCCCTGCTACAATGATAGGCATGCCAGGCATTATAAAAAGATTCGGTATTTGCTTCTCCTATGAGCGCCTTGATTTTTGCCTTTATATCCCACTGAGCAGCAGCAAAACCACTCATTTCCATCATGTATGGCTCCTGCAGCATCCAACCGCCAAGGCCCATGCCTCTGAGTATTACTTCGTTGCCGTTACTATCAACGATTTTTTTGCCAC
>CAZBZA010000144.1:1366-7697 GCA_964495865.1 uncultured Lentimicrobiaceae bacterium | reverse complement strand
TCAATCCACTTTATTCCCCAGTATTTTACTACAAAAGAAATGGCAATAAAAAACAATCCGAAAAATATAAACCCCGACTGTGCATGACTAAATCCGCCGTAAGTGCTGATAACCAGCATTGCAGGAGCAATAAATGCAAAACTCGATCCCAGGTAAGCCGGAATACCGCCTTTGGTTACCCACGAATAAATTAGGGTTCCTATTCCATTCATAAGTAATGCAATTGCCGGATCAACGCCTAAAAGTATCGGGACAAGTATTGTAGCCCCGAACATAGCGGTTAAATGTTGAAAACTAAGGGGAATGCTCTCAAGCAATGGTAGTTTTTCGTGGATGCCGATAACACGTCTGGCCATAAAAGTAGGTTTTAAGGATTTTTGGTGAATTTGAAGTTTGTGAAAGGATAAACCGGCGAAAATTAATATTCCTTTCTTAAATAAATTAATGAAAATTTGATACTGTTAATAAATACATTGCTTTTGGTGATAAAAAACTGTTTTGATACCTTTTGGAGAATATTTTCGCCCTTTGGATTACCGAAAATGATAGTGTGAAAATGTTCGTAAAAAAAATACCAAATTCACATCTGTTTTGTAAAAATTATATCTTTGTCTTTCAAAGAAATCGTTTTTGAAAACTTTACGTTCTGCAATTTAAATCACTATATAAATGAATAATACACATATTGCTATTGGTATCGATATCGGGGGCTCACACATCAGCTGTGGCGCTGTCGATCTGAAAATCAATGAATTATTGCCTGGCACCTGCTTCGAATCTAAAGTTGACAACAAAGCATCTGCTGACGAAATACTTAATTCGTGGGTTAGCGCAATACAACAAACTATTGATGTGGTTGGTAAAGACCAGATAGCAGGAATTGGTTTTGCTATGCCCGGACCATTCGATTATGCCAAAGGAATCGCACTTTTCGAAAGGGTCGAAAAATACCTGAACCTATATAATGTGCATGTTGATAACGAAATACGTACACGCCTCGGATTGCCTTCAACCATGCCTGTGCGCTTTATAAATGATGCAACCGCATTTGCAATTGCTGAAGCCTGGATAGGAGTGGGGAAAGACTTTTCGCACATCATCGCGCTGACTTTAGGTACGGGCTTTGGTTCAGCATTTATAGCTGATGGCATTCCTGTTCTGGAAGGCGCAACTGTTCCCGAAATGGGTTGTGTCTGGCATCTGCCTTTCGGCGAAGGAATTGCCGATGACTATTTTTCAACCCGCTGGTTTGAGAAATCATACCTCAAATTAGCCGGGAAACCGGTTGATGGTGTTAAAGAGATTTCCGAATTATTTGATTACGATGATGTTGCGCATCAGCTACTTGTTGAATACGGTAGCAATATGGGTGACTTCCTGGCACCATGGATAAAGAAATTCGATGCCGGTCAAATCGTCATCGGAGGAAATATTACAGGCGCTTTCGATAAATTCGGGAATTACCTGTTGCAATCACTGGCTAACCACGGTATCTCAACAGGAGTTTCTCTTTCGATACTCAGAGAAAATGCTGCCATAATCGGAAGTGCGCGCCTGATTGATAATGAGTTCTTTGCAAAAGTTGAACCCCTTTTACCAAAAATGTAATCTTAAAATCCCATGGATAAAAAAGTCAATCTGAAATTCGTTTTCCCGGTATTAATGTCCTTTTTCGTAATGAGTTTCTGCGATCTGGTTGGTATTGGAGTCGACAGGATTAAGCCGGAATTCAACCTGAGCAATACATTGGCACAGTTAATACCTTCAGCGGTATTTATCTGGTTTTTCTTTCTCTCAGTCCCGATTGGCATATTACAGGATCGCATCGGAAAACGCCTGATGCTGAATATAGGCATGGGAATTACTTTTATTGGATTGATGATTCCATTTATTGCTTATTCTTTTTATGGCGTTTTATTTGGATTTGCCATGCTAGGGATAGGAAATACAATTGTACAGGTTTCTGCTAATCCATTGCTTGTTGATGTTGTACCTTCAAACCGGGCTTCAAGTTTCCTGAGTTTCTCCCAGTTTATCAAAGCAATAGGTTCAATGATTGCTCCTCCTTTCGCAGGTTGGCTGGCTTTAACTTATGGCGACTGGCGGCTTATGTTCATCGTTTTTGGAGTCGTTACACTTATAGCAGTTATATGGTTGGGATCGGTTAAAGTTGAGGAATCAGCAAGAACAGGCAAACGTGCAACGTTTTCTTCTTCGCTTTCACTGCTTTCCATAAAATATATCTCATTAATGGCATTGGGGATTTTTCTTCTGGTCGGTATCGATGTGGGGATTAATGCCGTTTCCGGTCAGTTCTTTTTAAGCAAATTTCAATCCGGTCAAACCTTTGCCGAATCAGCCAGGAGTGTCTATTTCTTTGGCAAAATGGCGGGTACTTTCCTGGGAGCCATTCTGTTAACCCGGTTAGCATCACGTCCATTCTTCCTTTGGACATCCATTGCATCCGTTATTGCAATCATTGGTTTACTGCTTGTCCCCGGTGAAATGACAGGTATGATCGTTGTTTTTGTGATTGGGCTTACACTGGCTAATGTTTTTCCGCTCATATTCGCTCTTACCATACAGAAATACTCTGACAGAGCCAACGAAATTTCAGGTTTAATGATCATGGCTGTTTCTGGCGGTGCTGTTATACCTTTATTAATAGGATGGCTAACAGATTCAATGAGCCTCACCGCCGGAATGTTGGTACTGGTTTTCTGCGCAGTTTATATACTGTTACTTTCTGTTTTTGCTTCGGCAAAAGAAAAATAATTGCTGCATTATTCTCGTCTTCAGTAGTTTAAAGCAATTTTACGAAACTGCTTGTTTCTTCATTTGTTCAAATGAAATAAGTCAGTCGACCTGGGTACTCAGTTTCTGCTTTTATCCTTTAAATTTAAATTCTAAACTGACAGTTCTTTCTGACATTACTCGACCATCTGGAAATTTAAAACCTAAACACTATGAAAAAATACATCCTTTTATTTTTAGCGATAGCACTTTTCGGATTCAATAATCTGGCTGCGCAATCCTTTTTCACTGCTGATGATCATCTGATTAATGGCTATGCAAATAAAGTTTCAGGAATGGATTTTGAATACACCTCCTGTATTCCCGGGCATCGGCAGTGCATGCTTTTGCGTGCTGTTAACGGCAAGGATTTTATGGAATGGGAAACCGATCCTGCTCCAGCCAGTATAAAAGAGGAATATGCCACTTTTGTCTGGATAGCAGCTCTTGGATCGGGTCCAGGTCGGGCAAGGATGGATCTTGCTATTAATGGCAACCAGCTGTTTTCGTTTTATACTGACTCAAAGCCTGTATGGGAAGTTATCAGTGCCGACGGCTCTTCGCTAAAATTCAATTCCATTATGGTTGACCAGCATGGCGACCAGCATGGCTACATGATTTTACGGATTCCGGCAGGAAAAGTAGTAGCTGGAAAACCAATTAAATTAAAGGTAACCGGAAGTGATGCCAATTTATCATCGTGGTATATGACTTTTAAAAAAGCAGTAAAAACAGGGGTTACGCTAAATCCTTTTCCTGCTATTCTGAAAAAAGGAAATGAAAGAACCCAATTGGTTGAAGCTGCCATTTTTTATTTTGGACAGGAGGTTGATGCTAAAATATATGCCAACAACAAGTTACTCGAAACCACCAAACTGAAATTTGGGTACAATAATGTGAACCTGGGTTTGAAACCGGTCGAAAAACCTACTACAGTGAAAATGAAAGTTGTAGCCGGCGATTTTACCATGAACAATACGGTGGTTTTGAAACCGGTAAGGAAATGGACAATTGATTTTATTCAGCATTCGCATACTGATATCGGTTACACCCGTTCGCAGACTGAGATTCTAGCCGAACACCTCCGGTATATCGATTATGCTCTCGATTATTGTGACGTTACCGATAATTATCCTGAAAATGCAAAATTCCGCTGGACATGCGAAGCTGCCTGGCCTGTTGACGAATACCTGAAATGCCGTCCGGAAAGCCAGATCGAACGCTTGAAAGCCCGCATCAAAGAGGGTAGGATACAGGTAACAGCTATGTATTATAATTTTGACGAATTGCCTGATGAACAAATACTTGCATCGTCATTAAAAGCTGTTGGCCGCATAAAAGAGCATGGAATTCCGGTTAGTCTGGCAATGCAAAACGATGTGAATGGCATCGGCTGGTGTATGAATGACTATTTCAACCAGCTTGGTGTTAAATACCTGAATATGGGAACTCATGGTCATCGTGCATTAATTTGTTTCGACAAACCAACCATGTTCTGGTGGGAATCGCCTTCCGGCAAAAGGGTGCTGACATTCAGGGCTGAGCATTATATGACAGGTAACACTGAATTCGAAATTCAAACCGGCGATATCAACAAGTTTAAAAATAATCTCTTCAATTACTTAATTAATCTTGCCGCAAAAGGCTATCCTTTTGATGAAATGGCGATTCAACATTCCGGTTACCTGACCGATAATGCACCCCCATCAACTTTTGCAAGCGATCTGATTAAACAATGGAACGACACTTTTGAATGGCCAAAACTCGCAACTGCCACCGCCGAAACATTTTTCCAAAATATGGAAAAGGATCATGGCGCTGATTTCCCGGTAATAAGAGGTGCCTGGCCTGACTGGTGGACGGATGGTTTTGGTGCTTCCGCCCGCGAAACAGCAACTACACGTGTAGCTTCTTCAACACTTACCGCTAATGTTGCCGGGCTCTCCATGGCTTCAGTTGCCGGTGTTAAAATTCCAGCTAAAATTGATGAAAGGATCGACCTGGCAGATAATGCCCTTCTGTTTTACACCGAACATACAGCAGGATATTCCGAAAGTGTGCGCGAACCCTACAGTCAGCCGACTATGGAGCAACGGGCATTGAAAGAATCTTATGCCTGGGAGGCAAACCGCCGCACAGCCTCCATTGGAGAAGAAGCGATGGGGCTTTTACAAAGTATTTTTATTAAGGAAAAAGATCCTACTCTGCTCATTTTTAATACGTTGAACTGGAATCGTTCGGGCCTTACCACCGTTTATATTGACCACGAGATAATTCCGCGCGGCAAAATGGCAGGTATTTATGATGCTGATGGCAACCGAATGGCTGCACAACCTTTTTCTTCCCGCTCCGATGGAACCTATTGGTCAATCTGGCTGAAAGATGTTCCGATGTTTGGCTACAAGAAATTTTCAATTAAGGCTATCGACGACGAAATTGCTTTTCCCGATACTAAACCTGTACAGGCTATTGAGAATAAATATTATAAAATTGTTGTTGATCCCGCAAAAGGCGCCATCACTTCCTGGTTCGATAAAGAGCTTGGTATTGAATTGATTGACAGCAAGGCGCCTTATAAAATGGGCGAATTTATTCTCGAACAATTAGGCAACAGGTCGCAGATGGAAAGCAAACGTCTCGACGATTTTAAACGAATGCCGTTGGATAAAATATGGTTCGATTCGATGCTTGAAGGCGAAATCTGGACAAGCCTTAAATTTTATGGTGAGTCTTCAACAACCATAAATCCAAGAGGTTACACTTTTGAGATCAGGCTATTTAATACAGACAAACGGGTCGATCTGGCATGTTCTATAGTTAAAAAGAGTATTATCGAGCCGGAGAGTTTTTATATTGCATTCCCAATCGATTTGAAAGATGGAAAGCATTTTACCGAAGTTCAGGGTGGTGTGATCGAAACCGGAAAAGATCAGATTGTTGGTTCGTCGAACGATTGGTACACGGTTCAGGATTTTACATCAGTGCGCAATTCAAATTCGCAGGTAGTGATCGGTAGTGCCGAAATGCCGCTTATGCAGTTTGGCGCGATAAATACGGGTCGGTTTAAAGCCGGAGCCATGCCGCAGAGCACTAACCTTTACTCGTGGCCGATGAATAACCACTGGGTAACCAATTTTAATGCCGATCAGCGCGGTGGCCATTCATGGAGCTACTACCTGACTTCCGCAGCTGACAATTCCAACGGTTTTGCTACTCAATTCGGCTGGGGATGCCGTATCCCGTTTCTAACCCGTATTATTCCCGGTGAAGGCACGGGTGTTAACAAAGGCGAAGGATCATTTATTACCGGATGGCCATCGAATGTAATACTTATAACCTCCGAACCAACTGTTGATGGAAAATCACTTATCATTCACCTTCGCGAAACTGACGGAAAAACTGCAGAACTTAAACTTGCCAGTGGTTTAACAGGTAAATCGCTGGTAATTAAAGAGGTGGATGTGATTGGTGACGAAATAAAAAATGGCAGTCTTGAAATCAAACCCCTCGAATCGAAATTTTATCGCATTGATCTGAA
>CAZBZA010000144.1:0-1266 GCA_964495865.1 uncultured Lentimicrobiaceae bacterium | reverse complement strand
AGAAACAAGAAACCCTTCAACCTTTTAACCCCAAACTGCCCGATTCTGAATTGTTTCACTTAACTTTGTGGAAGCAATTTACTAGTTATCGTTTAAAAATCAATTTATATGAAAAGGAAAATACTTTTAACAGCCACATTATCAGCAATTATGCTCATGCTAATTGTATCCTCCTGCACAGATTGTATGGAAGGTAATGGCAAAATGGCTACCAGGACTGCAAAATTCAATACAATAACAGCAGTAAATCTCTCTATATCAGCTGATGTGAAATTAGTTGATGATTCGACGGGTATGGTGAAAATAGAAGGTGAGAGTAATATTATTGAAGCCATCATCCTGGAGCAGAAAGGCACTTCGCTGAAAATTACATCAGAACCTTGTATTTCAGCTAACGAGCCTATTACAATTACGATTCCGATGAAAAATGTATCGGAGTTATTGGTTAACGGTTCAGGTGACTTTACTTCGGAAGGTAACCTGTCAGCAATGGATCTCGAACTGGGCATTAACGGATCAGGAAACATCAATCTTAATGTCAATGCCACAAATGTTGTGAGTAAAATAAATGGTTCAGGAAATGTAGATCTTAAAGGTGCTGCCCAACAACATAAAATTGAAGTAAATGGTTCGGGCAATGTAAATGCTCAGAATTTTCCGACCAGCAGTGTTGCAATAACTGTTAATGGATCAGGCGATTGTAATGTTTTTGCAACCAAAGCCCTTGGAATCAAGATCAGGGGAAGTGGCAACGTTTATTACGGCGGTTCCCCCGATATTTCATCCGACATAAAAGGCTCAGGTTCACTCGAAAAAATAAAATAATTGAAATTTATCTAAATTGACAGGCTGTTTCGTTCAGCCTGTTTTTTTATCTTTCAATTTATTTCGGCTGATAAAAATAAAAACTGATTGCCATCGTTACTCTTACAACGTATTCAGAATAATATCCACTCAAATAGTACTGTTTGTGAAAAAATCTCCGCTCAAAACTTTAAGTTTAGTTGCTATTGGTTTGATTTTCAGTATTCAATCATTTGCTCAATCAGGAGGTACCAGCACCTACAAATTTCTGAATCTTACCAATTCAGCCCGTGTTGCTGCCCTGGGAAGTAATTTTCTGACAATTTATGATAATGATCTAAGTCTTGCTTTGGCTAATCCGTCGTTGATTTCGCCTAAAATGCACAATAACCTCTCACTTAATTTTACCGATGGTTTGGCTGGAACTAATTACGGTTTCGCCAGTTATGGATATGATTTTTC
>CAZBZA010000143.1:0-7750 GCA_964495865.1 uncultured Lentimicrobiaceae bacterium | reverse complement strand
TATTTCTACCTCATCATTCAAATCAGGACAAGGGGATGCATTAGTTGAAGTAAGAGTTAATATTACGGTTGTCCCTGTTTCGGTGGGGTGAGGATAATAAAGTGTTGAAAGATTGGCAGGATCATCAAATGTTCCCAGTCCTCCTGACCAAATACCAGTTGTTGTGCCTCCGCTTACCGCACCAATGAGCTGAATAGGCTGGTTTTCGCAGGATACCTGGTCGGGACCGGCATCAACCAAAGGAGCCAGTAAATGAATAGTAATAGAATCGGATACAGATGTTCCCAGGCAGATTCCAGTTCCATAAGCTGTAAGTGATAGTGTTACCGACTTGTTTATAATATCTGCGGAGGTGAAAGTGTATGTTGATGTCAGACTGTTCGGGTCGGAGAAATTACTTCCACCCGGATTGGTAGGGCTCGTCCAAAGTATAGTTGAGTAGTTCGTGGCGGTGCCTGATAACTGAACGGTTGTTGACGGCGGGCTGCAGATAGTATCAGTAAGTATGCCGGCGTCAGCTGTAGGCAACGAGTGAATAATCGCTATTCCATTCATCAGTGTATCGCACCCGAAAGAATTAGTAGCTTTAATAATATAATTTCCGGCAGGTTGAGGATTGCTGAACCAAAACTGACCAGCCGTTACAGGAATATAAATTTGAGGTGGCGTAAGGCTGAGCCCATCGGAATATAGCAGTTCATAACTGGTGTTTATTTCCGAACTGCTGAGGCCAATCAGCGAAGGCTCACATAATCCCTGCCCTGAAGGTAACACATTATATACTGTTGGATTGGGATTTACTGTAACAATACCAGTCATAGAAGCAGAGCAACTGTCGCTGGTCTTGGCAATAACCCAATACTGACCGGGTTGATTCTGATCAGCGAAATTTATTATTCCACCTGTTCCCGTAAGTATTTGCCTTATTCCATAAACATTGTTCCAGAGGGTGTATGTAACACCTACATCCGATCCGTTTAGAAATAAAGTGGCAGGCGGGCATACTGGTCCTGGAGGTAATAGCGTGTATATTGCTGGTGCCGGAACTATTTCGAGAGACCCTTGCATGTTGTTCCAACATTCGAAACCACCGGCAAACACAAATTGTGCTCTTACCGTATATATGCCGGGCTGTGTTTGCTCACCGAAGTCGATAATGCCATCCGTTCCTGTATCGGTTGATACAAGGGTATCTCCATTTCTGTAAAGATAATACACTGCATCCTGATTAAAATTATCCAGGGTAATGGTAACAGGAGGGCACGACGATCCCTGAGGAATCATATTATATGCTTCAGGATTCGGATGAATGGTTGTAGTTCCCGACATCCAGATGCTGCAGTTTGTCGCCGTATCGACAGCATTTATGCGATAAACTCCTTCGTCGAAAACCGATCCGAAACTCAAGGTGCCTCCATTGCAGAAAACAGGACCTGCCAGAACACTTTCTTTGGTTATTTTTCCTTTTGAAGGTTCGAAATACAAGTAATAAGCTATGCCATCCTCACAACTGTTTAAAGTTATTTCTGAACCAGCGCAACCTACAGCCGGCGACATTACAAATACATCCGGAAGTGGATTGATAAAGATACTTTCATCAAAAAAAAGATCGCAGTTGGTTGCAATATTCTTCGCATGTATCCTATATGTGCCTGAATTTGTTATTGTTCCGAAGCAGATAGGTGCACCTGAAGGATCTCCCTGAACTGCGTTTCCAAATGGAAGATTATTAAGCCAAAGCTGATACGTAATGCCTGGCTGGGAGCCGTCAATACATAAATCAACACCTTCGCATAATACACCGCCAGGATAAATGGCAAATTGCATAATCGGGGGATCGACATGAATATTTCCCAACATTAACCGTTCGCAGCCTGTAGCCTGGTTTATAGCGTAAACCGTGTATGTTCCGGAATCAGAAACAGGATCAAACGCAAGGAATCCCGGCAGTCCGGTTCCCGGTTTAGTCTGGAGTGGTGCATTTATATCACCGTTAAGAATTAACTGGTAATTGATACCTGCCTGCGAACCGCTTAACAAAGGAGTTACCGGGGCACAATGTTCACCGTTCATGGCGGTTAACAGGAAAATCTGAGGCAGTGGATTTACAACTATCTGGCACATGCCGTTCATGGTTGCTAATTGACCATTGCTGGGATTTGTGGCTTTTACTGTATATGAACCGGCTATAGAAATGCCCGGCCAGTAAATCGGTAGCCCTGTTCCTTGTATCATTGGGGGAACAAATGCCAAGCCGTTATACAATCTGTATTCAATACCCAAATCCGAATTTTGCAGAAATATGGTATCGGATTCGCCGCTACAGAATGGTACAGGGCATATCAGATCATATTTTGCAGGTTCGCTGTTCACGGTATAGATATAAGTGTAGGGATTACCCCAGCAGGTATCGTTGCCTGCTGTTACAACAAATGCTTCAGCTGTGTAATTGAGAGTACAAGTGGATGGTGCGCCTGGCAAAAGCGTAATTATCTGTGATGGCAGGTTAGCGTCATAGGCTTCCAGCAATTGAGGTACAGCAAAACCTGGACAGTTGGAGTTAATATATTGCCAGTGAATCCCTGCATTCTGTACGTTCGACATAAAAGTTACCGGTGCCGAAGGAAATCCGGCAACAACGGTTTGCTGCATAACGGCATTGGTGATCTGAGCTACAGGCCTTACCGTTACTTCGAGTGTTACCGGTTGCCCGATACAGAAAGTCGGGGCAGGACCTCTTGGCGTAATCTGATAAGTAACAATGCAATCATCGTTTCCAGCATTGCTGAGGAAATCATCTATCAGGAGTGCGCCAGGCGCTGACAAGTTGGTGTTTCCTGAGCAATTACCTCCTGATGAAGATGTCCAGAAATACGTTGTTCCTGTTACAGTGGAAGAAGGAGAGTAATTAAGCTGGTCGCCTGAACATATTTCGGCGGTGAGTGGACTGGTGATCTGAGGAACCGGCGAAACTACTACAGTTACTGCGGCAGAAACAGAAACAAAACCATCCCATACCAGGCAGGTATATGTAGTTGTTGCAGCCGGGTTAACATCAATGCAAGCGGTTGCCGGATAGTTGTTGCCCGGACTTGTCCAGCTGTATGTGTAGCTTCCGCTTCCACCAGTGGCTGTAGCGCAAAGCTGTGCGTTTCCATTCGGACAAACAGTTCCCGGGTTTGATGCCAGGTTGAGCGAAAGCGGACTTCCTGTAATGGTAACCCACATCCTGTCGGTTCCTATACAACCGTTGTCATCGGTAGCGGTGAGGGTAAATTCAAGGCTCGAATTAAGGTTTACAGTAGTAACATTTAATGCATTTGAAGGAGCTTGTATAGATGCAGATGGAGTCCACTGGTATGAATAGGGTGGTAATCCACCGTTCACAATTCCCGACAGGTTAGCTGTTGCGCCATTGCTTATCGTTTGATCGATGCCGGCATTTGTTACCGGGTTTGTGAAAATACCAATCTGGATCTCGTTGCTTGTATCAACCACACAGTTACTTACCATCGATGAAACTATACGCCTGAAAAAAGTCTCTGTATTTAAAGCAGGAGGCTGGTATCCGGATGCCGAAGCTCCCGAAATGGTTGTAAAAACAGGATAGGTGGCAGCTGTTGCCGATTGCCACTGGTAGGAGAAATTATTACATGCTCCGGTTGGGGTGGAGCCAGTTATTCCTGCCGGGATGGTTCCCTGGCAGATGGTTTGGTTTGATGAAAGCGTGTTGTTTCCAATTGCATCGCAAATGGTTATCAGTACTGGTGTCGAAAAATCATCAGGACAAGGAGGTGAAATTGCAGCCCTTCGGAAATACGTGGATGTGGTTAATATTCCAGGTTGAAAGTCCTGACTGACAGCTCCTGTTATGGGGGTATAATTTATTCCGTCCGTTGATTGCTCCCACTGGTAGGTTGGAGTGCCTGAACCACCAAATGCCTGTGCTCCTGAGAGTAATGCAGGGGCGGAGTTACCGCAGATTTGCTGTGAGTTTGCGATAGTATTATTGATAATGGCCGGATGAACAAGGATCTGAACAATATTGGAAGTGCTGGAACAATCGCCGGCATCGTAAGTGATGCGCCTGAAGCAGCGGGTTGATGCCAATGGACTTAATAGGGTATAGTTTTGCAGGTTGCCTCCCACAGGGATGTTCGACCAGGTGCCTGACGGTGAAATATCGCAGTTCAGATTCTGCTGCCATTGGTAAGTATATGATCCGTTGCCTCCAACTGGGAGACTGCCGGAAATAACAAGTGCCCCTTGCGGTTGACCGGCACATAATTCGCCTCCGGGAGGAGATGTTGCTGTAATGGTATTGGAAGTTATCTGTTCAGTGATATGCACGTTTTGTATCGCTGAATCACTTCCACAACTATTTGTAATTTTTGCAGTTACAATATAATCGTCGTAATCGTTAAAAATAATTACCGGGTATTTAGAGTTTGCTGTTGAGCCGGTAGCAAAGGAATAGCTGCCTGGTGAAATAGTCCAATGATAAGCGATTATAGTGGAATCGCAATTCATGTTGTAGGCGGGGCCAAATGCTTGCTGGCCTGGTCCGCACAGGTATATGTCATTATCTGCGAAAGCAACTGCAGGTGGTTCACACACCAGGATTGTTGTATCCTTTTCGCTGACCCCGCAACTGTTTTCGACCAGCAGCCTGACAGTAAATTTTCCGGTTGTATTGAATTCGAACAATGGAGTATGGTATGTTGAATCTCCTTCGTGTCCTGGAGTAATAATACTCCATCCTCCGGCAGGTGAAACCCTCCAGCGGTAAATGGGTATTCCCCATCCGCCCACAGTACTCTGATCAGTGAATTGAGCCTGGACAGGGTTGCACGTATCACTGATGCTCACAGTATAATCAGCATCAGGCGGGGTTTGAATGTAGATCAGGTGGTCAACTGTATCTCTTCCCGAATTGAAAGTGGCACTTGTTCCGGTATAGGAAATAAGTCTTACGCTGTACCATTGTCCGCTCTGGGTAAAGTGGTGCGTCGGCGTTGCAAGGCTGGAAGTATTGTTAACACCCGAAGCCGGATCGCCAAAATTCCATGCGTATGTGGTGGCCGTAGTAAATGTATTATAGGCAGGTGGAATAACATAAAAACCTTCCTGCGTGGTGTTAGTAAAGGTAACATCATTGCATCCAACTACAGTATCACCTCCATTGCCTCCCCAAAGTTGTTCCTGACCTGTAATCCCTTCAAGGATGCTGGTAGTATTTGTTCCGAAAGCACCTTGTACTTTGCAGGATACCACGATGGGGAAAACTGTTGTTTCTGCTGATCCGCAAGGATTTTCAGTGTTGCATGTTGCTTTATATGCATATTTTTCCGGGTTCCCGTTCAGCACGGTTGAACAGGTTGAAAAACAATGCGAAATAATTCCGTTGGCCGGCAATTCCTGCCGGAGTAAAATGGTAGGAGGGGTGCCATCGCCCCACTCAAAGATAAATTTTGTATCGGGCGGATTGCTGTATGATTCAGGCTGTATCGGGAAGTCGATACAATACTCAGCAACACCTGCCAGGCTTCCGGGGTTTCCGATGCCTCCGCCGGCAAAATTTCCTACAAATACTGAATATTTGCGGGTATTATTACAACCATTCATGCCATTAACTGTATATGTAATGGTATCGTAACCAAGCGAAGTATAGGTAACAGGAAGTGATGAATTGAAGGTAGGCTGATTGTAGGGAGGAATCAGCGGGGTTCCCCAGTTTATGCTGTAAGCTGTATTAGTTGACTGCGTTGTCGATCCGTTGGTAAATTCAAAATCACCGGTAGGGTTTGCAGTAGTGGCATCGCATGCTGCAAATGTATTGGGGTAGCTGGGGTTGGGCAGGTGCAGGGTTTCAATGAGTGTAGCATCTGGTTTCTGGGTTACGGTTACATCATGTGTGATTGAATCAGTACAACCAGCTGAATTTGTAACTATTAGTTTAACCTGAAATGTTTCGGTTGCATTTCCCCAAGCTTCGAAAATATGTTGCGGATTAGCTGTTGAGTCTATATTCCTGGAACCGGATTTGGGATCATCAAACATCCATTTGAATTTCAGCCCCGTACCTGTTGAAGTGCTTTGAAAGCTCACAGGTGTGCTTGCGCAGGGATTGGATATTAAAAAAGTAAAATTGGCAACTGGTGGGTTATTGGCCGAAACAGTAATGGTATTAGAATTTCGTGTACATCCTGATGTAGGATATTTTGCAGTAACCCTGTAAGCACCTGGGGTTAGATAGGTGCCAAAAGATACCATTGTTCCGTTTCCGGGCAAGGTATCAATTGAAGTGGCTCCCCGGTATAAAATATAATCCACACCAGGCTGCGATGTCATGGTGTACAGTTCTACTCCCACGGCTGACGGATAATTGCAATAAGCGCCGTTATTAGTAGCCCCTAAAGTGAAAATAGCAGGAAGCGGATCGGCAGTAATCGTTAAAGTGTTGGTTGCCGGTGCAGTTACATAATTGCCTGACAGATAAAAACCTCCGAATGTTACTGTATTTCCATTTCCGGTAACTGTAGCCAGAATCGCTGGCTGCCCCTGTCTTCTTAATGTATAGTTTGTTCCGTTTGTTGAGTTTGTAATCTGTATTTGAAGCCCTGCCGCACCCTGGCAGTAATGACCGCCCGGAGGATTTGTAACCAGGACTTGTCCACTGATGGTTAAACTTAAGTTTACAATAATAAGGATAAGGAAAAGGTGTAATGTGTTTTTCATATATAAGGAGTTTGTATTACCGGTATTGCTGAAAATCAGCAGGATGGTAACAGAAGTGATACGGTCGTTTGGCTTTTGGTATGATTGATTTTCAAACTGATTATTCTACTTAAATATGGATTGGAGAATGAGACATAACCTGGCATGGATGGTATTTCTTCCATCTGCTTATAGGTGATGTTGTCACAAATTCTGATGCGTCCCGTAAAAAGCGCCGGAGGAGGCCCTGATCCGGGAAATATAGATGTATTCATGCGCGGGAAATGACAGAGAATACAGGCTAAAAGCATTTTACTGAATTTTGTAAAATTTCGGATATCCCCTTTGATCGAAAAGGTAGCGATCTTCAAACATGAAATGAGATATTTGCTTCGTTGCCGAAAGAAAAAATAACTTGTTTTTAAATTAAACTGACAACTCATTTTATGTCCTGTTTATTTACAGAGATTCATTTGTTGAAAATTCACTGTGCAAATTCTGATAAAGCAGACAAGGAAAAGTGAGCGGTATAATAAGTAAAAGAAATAGATCATATGGGATATTTTTGGTAAATACCCGGTAGCGTTTATGTAGAAAATGGTATGCTTCTCCTCCTTTGTTTAAAACCTTATAGGATGTATATCGCAGATTGACTGCACTATCGAATAAGTGATTCAGTATAATTGCTCGTTATCACACCTGTTTCATTTCGCAATTGAGGATGCAAAGTGAGGTGTGATTATCAGATGTTTAGGAAAGAGTAGCTGTGTTTCATTGGCAGAATTTGGTTCAACTGAAGTTAGGTATGCTTATTGTTTGGTTTGTGATCAGATAATATGCTTTTTTTTTTGAGAAGGTGAATATATCAGGCACTCAACATTATAACTCGTTTTTATAACAATTAATGTTTCCCTGCGGTTTCTGCAATAAACTCTTAATTGCAATTCATGTTTTCGCGTTGCTAAAATTAATCAAGAAAACATAAAATCAGGCTGTGAAGATACAAATTTAGACTGGATATAAATAAACATTT
>CAZBZA010000142.1:3165-7804 GCA_964495865.1 uncultured Lentimicrobiaceae bacterium | reverse complement strand
TTTTTGTAATTATGACATTTGTAATGAAAAGCTTAAACATTTTATTTAGATTTACTGTCTCATTTAGTAGATAAATCAGCAAATGAAAGAGAACACTTCAGATTACAGCATATACTTTAAACTCATAGAAGCATATGGTATCAAAGGGATTGCCGTATTTGATCCGAATGATCCCCTGATGGTTGAGGCTGAAGAAATCATGGAAAAGAATGATCAGTTTTTTTATTTTGGCGATCTTATCCTCTTTCAAATCCTATATACCAGCAGGCGAAGTATGGATATGCTTGGCGTTGAACCTGCCGATCTGAGTCCACTCAAATTTTACCAGGCAATACATCCTGATGAAATGGAAAGAAATATTCTTTATAAGAATGTTTTAACGAAAATCGCTCATAATCTATTTCTAGCTGAAAAAGGATATAAATTATTATCAACCAATTTCCAGGTAAAAAATGCCAAAGGAAAATATATTAATGTATTATCGCAGTTTTTCCTCTATTACAGTGAGGTTCCCTATAAATCAGTTTTTGTTTTCAAAGTCCACACCAATATCGACTGGTATAAAAAACACAAATCCAGTCATCATTACTACCTTGGTGAGGATATGTCAAATTTCAGATATCCTGATGAGGAATTATTGAAGGTAGCAGACGTTTTCTCAAAACGCGAATTTGATATCCTTCATTTGCTTGAAAAGGGTTATAGCACTGAAAAAGTAGCTGAAAAATTATTTTTAAGCCCAAATACCATTAAAACACATCGCAGGAATATTCTTCATAAATCAGGAAAGGCAACTATCCCGGAATTAATATTTGAGCTTAAGGAACACGGCGTTTTGTAAAAAATTCTAAAGAACTTAACATATAGCATTCACACTCTTTACGCATATACTTACTATCATATCAAAAAATAATACTGTAAATCGAAAGGTTTTGTCAGACAGCAACTAACTCATAATAAAATAAAAAATCGTATCTCTATTCGAGCTATTACAATCCAGCATACTGATTATCAGACTCAAAGAAGATGTAATTATAACCGAGCCCATGTTAATAGTTCCGGAAGATACACTCTTCTCTAACGAAAAAGAGATAAAAACTTTGTATCCGTGAACAAAGCCGAAGTGAAAGTGAGTATCAGGTAGTTTCGCATCCCGACTGGGTAAAAGTAAGTCCTTTGCAAGGCATTATATATGCTAATATTGAAGAAATTAAAATCGTATCGCAATTTGAATAAAACCTGCCGGATGTTTATACTGATGAACTCATAACAATTTCAAAATCAGGACTTGAAACCGGATTTTCACCAAGAATACAAGTATAAAAATGTTATTAGAACATCGGAAACAAAACTGCCGGATATGTTTTTAACGGCAAAATCACTTTTGAAAGCACATCATCATAGAGTTAGAAAAATATGGTTTGATTATTACTACCAACCAGGTTTTTAAAAACCAGGTTGGAACGGGAAAATATGCTATTCCCGATAATTTCGGAGGCAGTAGATTTTATGAATCTGAACCCTATTTTGCCTTGAGCAATTCAGCGTGAACAAGGTATATGTGATTGCAAAAGCTACAGGTGCCGGTTTGGAATACGAATGGTCAATACCGGAATATAATATTGATTAGCTGAGCGTAGATATCGCGGTTAGATTTAAGGGTATATTTCACTACAGTTAACCTGTTATTAAAAATCACAGCTCTATGTTTACCATTTCCTGGCATCAATCAAGCAACCTTAGGTATCACAGCGAGTTGATAAATCTATTATGTCAAACGCGTTACCCGAGTCAATAATTCTTTATGATCGCTCATATCCTTGTTTGCCAAGGTTTTAATAATACGGTTACGTTGTATTATCTTTCGCAATGCCTGGTAATTGCCGGCACCTTTAACAAACTGCATCATAAGTTCCATGGTTTCAGCTTCAGCTTTTTTCCGCATAGCTTCAATAAATAAACAATTGTGACGATAAGCATATTCCAACAGGCCAAAGTCAATAATGTCCCTGATCTGTCTGCGCAACTCGGTATTGGCAAGTAATGCCTTTTTAAAAGATAAAAATGAAGCGGAATAACTATTCTTAAATGATGCAATTCCGTTTTGCAAATTGTCGGTCTGGTTTAAACTTAGAGTATTCATGGCTTTTGGATTTAATAGTTAATGTCCTTGTTATTAAAAAGTAATATCAGAACTGACACTGATTTCAGTTTTTAACATATCGATATTTAATACATTCTTGTTACCCCCGAAAATAAAACTGTATAAACGACTATGATTGTAAATACCTGATACACTTCATTAAAAATTTGATTATATTTGTTATTCTCTTTTACCGGTATAAAAACAATCATAGTGTATGACAACAAAAAGTGCTGGTTTAGTTACCGATAACACACTGCGCGAGTTTCAGGATCTGATGGATCAAGGCGATAATTTTTTCAAGATCGAACTGCTGCGCCCTGCAAAAAAATATTACATGCAAGCATTGCAGCTCAATATTGATTCAGAAAAAGTTAAACAGAAAATTGCCGAATGTGATAAATTATTGACTTTCGAAAAGAGAGTTATATGGATTCTTTCAACGATTGTGGCAGCTGTAGTAATAATGTGGACTATTATTAAAAATTGAGATTTTGGATATATCTTTTCATTTTCTCAAATGAGTATTGCTGATGCCGTGAGCAAAAAAAACTAACTGCTTGAAAATTTGTTATATAAGTGTATGATCTGAAATAGGGAATATTTTTTGTATTATGCATTATGTTGTCACTTAATGAAAGGAAAAACTTAATGGTTGAGAAAAAACAGAATATCTATAAATCGCCTGATATCACCAAATTACAGGAAGTTGTAATTGATTTAAAGACAAGTATCTATATTCCCCTGGATGCGGATCCGGAAGAAGCAAGGAATCGCTATCTGGAGAGGGTCAATCGAAAAAGGACGGAAGGATAGTATTAAATTTAATAACATAATTTTGCTAACGGCAAGGGCATAAAGTATTGTCAAAAGTCTTTCTATGGCCTTTCATACGTAAGGTATTTCACTCTCTCTTTTGTTTGCTTTACAAAATTATAATTCAAAACAGCAAGCTTAGCAGTTCTGCTCCTATCTGATTTAAAAATGCCCGGGCTGATAAAACCCGGGCATATTTCATTTAAACTAAAACAGCATCATTTAAGGTTTTTCGATACTCCAGCCACCTTTTAATCCAAAAATAAACCATCCGAGTGCCAATGCTCCGAAGGTGAAGACTGTATCACCAATTACCCGCAACCATTTAAAAGTCACAAGATAAGGCTGCTGCAGAAATTCTGCTGAGCGGGCATACCACAATCCTTCCTGAACACTGGCTACCGTTTGCGCCAGTCCGATTGGCAATACGCTGATAAACACCATCAATGCCAGACCGATGTTAATCGCCCAGAAAGCGAATTTTATCCATTTCTCTTTCCAAACACTGTCGCGGTCCATGTCTCTGAGTACGAAAAGCATAAGGCCAATGCCCAGCATACCGTATACTCCAAATAAAGCTGTGTGACCATGAACAGGAGTTGTGTTCAGTCCCTGCATATAATACAGGGCGATAGGTGGATTGATAAGAAATCCGAAGATTCCGGCACCCACAAGATTCCAGAAAGCAACTGCGATAAATGAATAAATGGGCCATTTATACGCTTTAATCCATACGCTGCTCCGGCTTAGTTTCAGGTTGTCCCAGGCTTCGAAGCCCATCAATACAAGCGGAACCACTTCGAGTGCGCTGAATGTCGCCCCAATGGCCATTACAGCTGTAGGAGTGCCTGTAAAATACAAATGATGAAAGGTGCCTAGTATACCACCAGCCAGGAACACAATGGTTGTGAACAAAACGGCTGTTGTTGCTGAACTGGCTTTCAGTATCTGCATCCTTACAAACAGGAATGCAGTAACCACTACAGCAAATACTTCGAAGAATCCTTCGACCCAAAGGTGCACAACCCACCAGCGCCAGTATTCGGCAATAGCCAGGTTGGTTTGCCTTCCCCACATAAGCCCGGCACCATAAAATGCTGCAATGGCAATTGTAGAAATAAGGAACATTATCAACAGGTTTTTACTTTCTGTTTTTTTTCGGAGAACAGGTAAAATAGCCCTACCCATTAACAACAGCCATATAACCAGTCCGATAAACAGGAATAGCTGCCAGAAGCGGCCCAGATCAACATATTCGTACCCTTGATGACCAAACCAGAAATTCTCAACAAGTCCGAGTTTTTGCATTACGCCCATCCATTGGCCGGCAAGCGAGCCCAGTACAATTACCAGCAATGCTCCGAAAAGTACATTTACGCCTAGCTTCTGAAATTTCGGTTCGTGGCCGGAAATTGCAGGAGCATAATATAAGCCTGTAGCAAGCCATGAAGTTGCAATCCAGAAAATTGCCAACTGCACGTGCCAGGTCCGCGAAATGGAATAGGGTAACCAATCGGCAAGCGGAAATCCATAAAAAGCCTGTCCTTCGACACCGTAATGCGCCGTAATTACTCCCAGAGTCACCTGCACGAGTATGAGAGCTGTAACTGTCCAGAAATAGTAAATGGTAGCTTTTTGCGAAGGAGTTTGAGCAATGTTGGGCAGCGGATGAATTTCAGG
>CAZBZA010000142.1:0-3155 GCA_964495865.1 uncultured Lentimicrobiaceae bacterium | reverse complement strand
AAAGAGCCAGTCGGGGTATTTCCTACCAGTTTCTCGGCAGGCCAGTTGTTGGTGTAGGTAATTTCCTCACCGGGGCGCTCCGTTACGCAGGCCCAGGATATCCAGAAAAAGAAAGCATTCATCATGCGTACCCTTTCCGGATCTTTAAGCGAATTAAGCGGAATGCTATAATTATCGCGTAAGCCATCCAGCGCAGGATCGTTGGTAAACAGACCGCTATAAAAAGCACTGTTGCTGGCAATAGCTTCGGCCCTGAATAAAGAAACTGTAAGAGTTTGCGTGGATTTATCATATGTGTTGTTGCGCAAATCCTGTTGCAACAAAACCTGAAGTGCAGCTTTCCGGTCATCAGCCAATTCTTCGTAAGGCAGGCTATCAGTTTTCATTGCAAGTTTGTTGAGAATGAAAACTGCTTCCTTGTGCAGCCAGTCAGCACTCCAGTCGGGTGCCTGGTAGGCTCCATGGCCCCATACGGTTCCCAACTCTTGTCCGCCCAGCGATTGCCATACATTCTGACCGTCTTTTATATCCTGACCGGTAAAAAGAATGCGACCATCAACAGTCATTACTTTATCAGGGACCGGTGGTGCCTGGCGGTAAATTTCCCTGCCATAATATAGAAGTACGGCAAACGAAATTGTCATTACGGCGATAAAGCCAATCCAGAGTTTTTTTGTTGTCATAAATTGTTGGTTTTGTTAGTTTGTAGTGGTTAATTGAGATTGAATTTTAGCATTTTCATTGTATTGAGAGTTTAATTGATTTCAAAATTTCTTCCTGTTCAACGGCAAATCCATCTTGCTGAGCAACAATAATCCCTTGCTTATCAAATACATAAATCACATTTGAATGATCAAAACCTCCGTCTTCCAGCTTTTTTACTCTCACACCAAGTACATTGGCTATTTCGGTGGTAGCATCCTGGTTGGAACTGATTAGGGTCCAGTTTTCATTCAGTTTGTGTTCAGAGGCAAATTCCCGGAACCGGGCCGGTGTATCTCTTTCCGGATCCATGCTTATAAGAAGGAAAGTGATGTTCCGAAGTTCAGTATCCGACAAGGATGATTCGAGGCGTTTCATATCAGCAACCAGGCGTGGACAAGCAGATTCGCAATGCGTAAAAACCATAGCTGCTATTACCGTTTTATTCCTGAAATGGCTGAGCTGAAATTTTTCTTCTTTTTGTGAAGTCCATGAGGAAGTGAGATTGTACACGGATTCGCCAGAAAGCGGAATGGCAGTATCTGAATCAGCTTTATTGCTGCAACAGCTTTTCTTAGTTTCTGCTTTATGGCATGAAACCAACGCGGTAACAAATAAAATGGATACTAAAATGATCTTTTTCATGGCCTGTTTTATTGTTTATTTAACGCATCTGAAACCCAGGTTAGCGACACCATAACGCGCTTTAATACTTGATCGCAGCGCAAAACGCATAAATGATGCATAGTTATTTACGTCGTTGGCCGAAAAGGAGCCTCCTCCGCAAAACAGTGTGTTGTCGACACTGCTGTTGCCTCTCGATTCGCCGGTTGTTAGGGCGCTGTTGAAATCATATGTCCATTCCCAAACCAGTCCGTGCATATCGTACACACCATAAAAATTTCTGAACGTTGAGCCAACAGCAGGCAAAACCGGTGGATTGGGTTTTGTAACCCAATTCAAAACCCATTGGTTAAATTCGGGATCTTTACTGGCGTCGGCTTTTGTTTCGCTGGCTTTTGCTGCAAGCTCCCATTCCGCGGTTTCGGGGAGCCTTTTGCCCTGGCATTCGCAATATTTTTTAGCTGCAAACCACGAAACATTTACAACCGGGCTGTTTGCAATTTTTGGGTTGAACGAGAAATCCGATTCCCACTGCTTTAAATAATTACTGTCGGCAAATATGCTTTTCACTTTACTTTTCTGCCATTCCTGGTTCTGCTTTACAAATGCAAGAAAATCAGAATTGGTAACAGGATAAATATCCATTTCGAATTTTTTAACTTCTGTTTTCTGAGCGTTAGGAGAATAAAGAGGAGTATAGTATCCAGCCTTTATTTTTACCATGGAAGCAGGAAGAGAAATGCCCTGGCAAAATCCCAAAACAGAATTCAAAAAGCTCATTAACAGTATTAAAGCTCTCATTATTATTATTTTCTGGATCTGGCTACATCCTCAGCATCAACTTCTCCGCCTTTATTTCCGAAATTATTCAGGATATATGTAACTACGGATGCAACCTGGTTATCGCTAAGGCTTTGTTTAGGCATTACACCATCATACAATTTGCCGTTTACAGTAATAGGACCCGACAAACCGTGAGTTATTACACGAATAATTTTTTTCGGATCGGAGGCAAAATAATCCGACTTGACCAAGGGAGGAAATGCTTTTTCAATCCCTCTTCCATCGGCCTGGTGACAGGCAATGCAAGTGCTGGAATACAGCGCTTTACCCAGTTCCATTTTCTCTGATTTTGATAATGGTTTTGCAGGAGCAGCAACGGTTTCGGGCATAGATTGCACAGCTCCACCCTCGGGTTGATATATTCTATCGTCCTGCTGTCCCGAAAAAATTGCTTTATTATCCGGTCCATCAACCCTAAGTATTCCAAGTGCTCCTTTGTTAAATGCCCTGAAAATTGCATGATCGACCATGATAAAATCACCGGGGACTTCAAGTTTAAATTCAGTTATGGCAGAACCTCCGGGAGGAATAAGTGTGGTTTGAATATTATGGTTCAGCGTGCTTCCGCCTTCGGGATATACGTTATCGAAAATTTCGCCTATCACATGAAAACTGGAAGTAAGTCCGGGGCCGCCGTTTCCGACAAACAAACGTACTGTTTCGCCTACTTTCGCTTTTAAAGCATTTTTGCCCGAAACAGCTCCTACTTTACCATTAAACACCACATAATCAGGATTTTCATCCAACGCTTTTCCCATATCGAAAGGCTGAAGTCCCGATTCGCCATAACCGCCTTTGGTGTAAAAATCGCCCTGGCAAACGTAAAATTCCTTATCAACTTTCGGCAAGCCATCTTTAGGTTCAACCAGTATCAAACCATACATCCCGTTTGCGATGTGCATACCAACAGGAGCTGTTGCGCAATGGTAGATAAACAGCCCGGGGTTAAGAGCCGTAAACGAAAACTGGGTTTCATGTCCCGGTGC
>CAZBZA010000141.1:1825-7811 GCA_964495865.1 uncultured Lentimicrobiaceae bacterium | reverse complement strand
TGATACCTGTAATCCACATTAAATACATTCTGGAGGCGTAAATTGATTTCCGCGAAACGCCAGGTATAGGCTGTATTGAAGTTAAAAATATTCCATCCGGGAGTGCCTCCATCAGGAATACGGTTATCATCTTTATCGCCCTGCGCAAGCCGGTCCTGTTTTGCAGCTGCAAGCCACTCGATGTTGCACCACCAATCCGAATGCCTGTATTCAGCAGCTACCCGACCGAATAGTGGTGGAATACGACGGGCCGGTTCGTTTTTGGTCAGGTTTTGACCATAAGTGTAAGTAAGGCTACCTGAAAACAACCATTTAGTTTTAAACGTATAATCCCACGAAGTTTCAACACCCTCAATAAAAGCGCGTTCCACATTTTCTTTCTGATAAACAGGATATCCGTCAATGCTGTCGCCTTCAAGCCTTTCGCGAACAATCAGGTTGTACAATTCATTGCGGTAGAGATAAAATTCGCCCCTCAGATTATTTCCTTGAAATTTATAACCAGCCTGGTACTGAAAGGATTTTTCGGGTTTCAGCTCATAATTCGGCGTTTCGTACCTGAAATCAACAATTCCAAGTGTGCCCAGGTCGTCAATATTCGGAGCACGGAAACCGGTATTTGCTGATACAAACACATTGGAGGTTGAGGTAAGTTTCCGCATAACGGAAGCATTACCAACCAGTGCCGATGGTGTAAGCGTTATATCACCCAATGTTTCGTCATTCACATCAATTTTAAAAGTATTGAACCTGGCTCCGGCACTTAAAATCCATTTCGGCAAATCGAATGTGTGAAGGGTAAAAGCTGCAATACTTGTCATTGCTGAGCCGTCAGGATACAATCCGCGTTTCATAACTGCAGCTCCTGTTGTTAAATCGGTATCAGTACGTGTGCTGTTAACCAGGTCGTTGTATATTTCGATGCCGCTCACTGCCGACCAAACCTGTCCATTTTGTGTAAATAAATCGGATGAAAAAGCTAATGTACGCACCTTATCATTTTCATAACGAAGGGTATTGGATCCGTTTTTCCGGCTTTCCCTCCCCTCTTCGGTATTTTGCATTGATGCTGTCATAGTTAGTGATTTCAAAATCCCTGCATCCAGTTTCTGATTTAACTTGAGGTAAGCCAATCGCCTGTTTTGCGGCTGCATCCTGTTTACAGCATAGTTTTCGAGTTCAATTTTATGATAAACATCTACATCCTGCTGGTTTACATTTTGGTAAGCAAGTGTCAGAACTGACGCATTCGAAAGTTTAATTTTCCCTTTCAGGTCGAAATCCAGTTCGGTATAACTGTTTGGCGATTGCACGCCGGTAGTATCGCCACCCATCAGATCGCCAAAATTCCGCCAGCTTAATCCTCCCCTGAATGCAGCTTTCTGACTGCCATAACTTACATCAGCATGAACGGTTTGCTCCATTCCGTGTGTTGCAAAACGGGTAAGCAGATTGCTTCCCCACGATTGTTTTGCGGTAAAAGCAGCATCTTTGCTGAAAGCCTGAATCGTTCCGCCCAAAGCATCAGATCCGTATTGAACAGAACCACTTCCGCGAAGCACTTCAATGCTTTCGATATTGAAAACATCGAGCGTATTAAAATACTGGTTTGGGCCGTAACGATAGGTTGCATTATTTAACCTTATACCGTCAAGCATCTGTAAGGTTTGGTTACCTGTAAGTCCGCGAACAAAAGGAGAACCTCCGCCGTGATTGGTTTTCTGAACAAATACTCCCGGCATAACCGCAAGTGCCTCGGGTGCCGAACGAAGTTGGTTTTGCCTGATGGCTTTGCTTTTTAGTACCTCAATGGCTTCGGAAGTATTGAAGAGAAGTGTTGGATAACGGCTTGCTGTAATTATAACTTCGGATAAGGACTGGTTAATGACTGAATCAGGATTAGAAAAGGTTTCTGTATTTTGTGTCATCCCTAAACCCGGAGCCGCGAATAAAAGCACAAAAGCTACTATTTTTTTAGGTGTAAGCATCATTTTCATACAGCAAAAATAGGAATTGAAAATTAATAAGGTGTTAAAAAATGATTTCCAATAAAAATCACCTGTAAAACTAAATCAGCTGTTTTAAAGGACAATTTTTGCTACTTAAAGTGTAAACGCAAAACTAATCCGGGGCAAAAACCCAAAAGTTAACGTTTCGTTAACATTTGATTTTCAATTAATTATATTTATACATCTAAAACATTATATACGTTTTCATGTTCTATATTTCAATATTAACCAAAAACCCAAAACTATGAAAAGATTAATTACGCTTTTACTGATTATTTTTATGGCCGTGCGGATGAATGCACAGGAAAATCAGGAACAATTGTATCTATTGTTCGAATTTATGCAGGTAAATGATGAGCAGGATTCCGACTATTGGCAGGTGGAGGAATTCTGGTCGGGTATTCACAAACAGCGGGTTGCCGATAAAACAATACTTGGTTGGGATCTTTGGTCGCTTACTCCCGCAGGAGCAGAACAAGGATCGCAGTATATGACGGTTACCCTGTTTGCAAATTTAAAGGATATGTTACAAGCAGCTACTTCGTGGGATGTTGGCAACTATGTTAAAAAAGCCTATCCCGATTTGAAAGAAAAAGAACTCAACGCTATGTTCGACAAAACAGTGAAGTCGCGCAATATTGCACACCAGGTTTATTTAAAGCAGACCGATAAAACTACCAATACGTTTGTGATGAAAGTCGGTACAGTTGCTACTATTGATATTATGAAACAACTGGATGAAGGATACGAAAAAGCCGAATCCGGAATTTTTAAACCCTGGCACCAGGAAATGGTAACAAAAGGTAAAAAAGGAAGTTGGGGACTTCTGCGGGTTATTTTACCTGCCGGAAGCGAATCGTATGGCACACATTTAACCGTAAGCATGTTTAATGATGCAGCACAATTAGCTGCTTTTATGGAAAATACGGAAGGAGGAGAGATGGATTTAATGACAGAACTTGCTATTAAAGAAGGTCTTAAAACCCGCGAATGGAAAGAAGTGAAGATTGCAACCCTTCAAAAAATGGTGAGGTAAGCAGAAACCAGAAAAAAAATCCTGAGTTGTGTAGCTCAGGATTTTTTTTGTAAATTTAGTTTTACTCAGTTTCATCAATTAGTTCAGCAACAGTTTTTATTTTCTCAGACATTATCAGGCTAAAAGTCAATTGCGTTAATTGATCAGGGTATTCAAGATCAACAAGCACATGAGTAAAAGCGTTCAGCCGCGATTTATCCGATCCAATCAAAACAACAAATACAGCATAAACCATGTATTGTTGTATCTCAAATTCATGAAGTGATTCCCTGTCGGTGAATATATCATGCAAGGGGATTAGTTCCATTTCGGCTGTATGATCCTGATTTTTGAGAAAACTATGAATTAAAGAAGTAAGCTTAATCAGGGCGTAATCAGGAAACTGTTCTGCATACTCAAATATTTTCTCTTTAAATATTTCTCCTGCTTTATCTTCTTCGAAATGCAAATCGAGAAACGCGAGCAGAGGCACATCAGGATAATCCTTCTTCAGCTTACTTACCATTTTCTTTCCCTTGTCAAACTTTTTCTCAGGCAATTTCAAAATTGGGTTCAGCTCACTAATAAGATTATTATAATTGAGTGATTCGGATTCAGGAAGTCCCAGCATTTCGTATGGAATTCCGTCTGTTCCAATTTCAATATCAAGATCGTCGAAGATTTCATCATAATATTCGTCAAACTTATCTGCATCAACTAAAGTATTAAAGAGGGTTTCTACTGCTACGAAAAACAATTTGGTTTCTTCCTCTTCCAAAGTTCCGAGATGTTCAAAATTCCTCCGGAAGATTGCAACTGCTTCATCATAGGGCATTTCTTCATCCTCTTCATTTTCATCATCGTCAAAATCATTTTCCCCGGCATCATCCAATCCCTGATAGAACTCGTCATAATCTACGGTAAAATTAAAATTCCCTCTGCCAGCCGTACGTTCCAGCTGTTTTATAATCCTTGCTACTGTTGCTTTAGTATCATCCAGTCCCTGAAAATAGGAAGGCTTTCCATCCTGGCCGCACTCAATATCAATAAGTTCTACATCGTCAGTATCTTCTTCGAGGAGGTATTTGGTTACCGAATTAAAATCTTTATGCGGAACAAAACCATAATCGCCGGCAAACTCAATGGCTGCATAAATAATATTATGCGCGAGAATGTATTCAATTTTGATAAAAGGATTTACATCTTCAACGGGCTGAAGCTTTTCGCGGTACTCATTCTCACTCTCATTAAACAAATACATGGTATCTTTTACACCCAGGCAAAACAAATCGACAAGGTAAACAGCAGCTGTAATGTTACCATTTGTATGTTTTCGGGCGACAACCACATCTGCAATTCCTCTTTCTTTCCAATCCGGATTTATCAGGCACTCAAATATTTCGAGATTTCGGGCACGTGTACGGATGTAATTTTCAGGACTCTGGAGCTGAACGACTTTACCTTTTTTAGTCATGATACGTTTATTTATTACTTGTTTTAATTGTTGGCAAAAGTAGGAATAATCAGAAGATTGGGAAGAAGCGATTATTTCAAATACCGAATTGAATATTGTGGTAAAACCACCTTATCCCGCTGGCGCGTATTTGCAACTTAGCGAAGCTTTGCCTGCTGTTTACCTGCGCGAAAAAGGCAGGCAAGCAAGGATCTCTTCAGTCAAAGGATGAAAACAGGAGTTGGCAAAACTTACTGTAATCCGCTCTCCTTATAACCATTAACGAGGGAATCGTTGCGGGTAAAAACATCAACCCAACTTTGGACAGCAAATATAAAAAAGAAGGTTACATTCGAATTATAGAATTTATAATTGCGGCTCATTTAACTAAATTAGCATATAAAAATGACCACACGAAAGGGTGCGGCAGCGGGGAACCTGGATACTAAATTGTGAAACTAATTTACAACTATCTTTTGGGTGGTTGAACCATGACAGGCATTACACTTTCCGTCAGTTACCGGTGAATTCATATAACTAACATTTCCCGATTTGCCGGTTACAGTTGTGTAAAGTCCGCCAGTAAAATCAATGGAATTGGTAGTAAAGAAATTTCCTTTTCCATCAACGGCAATAGTTGCTTTTAAGGTGCCTGATCCGTTAGCCCCGGTGTATAGTTTAACATATCCATCCGGTTGAACAGTAACTAAATCAGCCTGATAAACAGTTCCTGCAACCACAAACCATCCCTCGCCTTCGCCCCCGCTTTTATGGCAACTCATGCAATTTTCGCCCATCCTGTGGCTATTTGTCCCCTGAACACCTGAAATCACTGTTTCATTTTCATTTTCGTCGCAACCTGACAGCATAAACGACATTAAAATAATAGAGAATAATACAGTAAGGCTTGTTTTCAAATTAGTCATGGGAGGAAGTTTTAGTAACAAATAAAGACTCTTGTTTTGCTTCAGCTATTGATGAAACTCTTTAACGGTAATAAAAAGGAGTAATTGTGTGATAGTGCACTAATAATTAAATGCTGCAAAAGATACTTATTGAAAACACCGGATTTTATGTGATTATACAAATTGAAATCAGCACGAGTATTCATACTTACTCGCCGGATTTACAGCAAAACTGCGACAGAGGCTAATTACCAGTGTATGATGGGTGGCACGTCCGCCGGGAATTGTAACATTCATCTGTTTTTCCGTATTATGATTTTTTTATCATCTCACTAAACCAATTCCCCGAATCTTTGATAATCCGCTCCTGGGTTTTAAAATCAACGTAAACCAATCCAAACCTGGGCCTGTATCCTTCGGCCCATTCGAAATTATCAGTAAAGCTCCACACGAAATATCCGGTTACATTTACACCTTGATTTTTTGCCCTTAATACCTGGCTGATGTATTGTTTCAGGAATTCAATCCGTTTTATATCGTTAATTTTGCCTTCGACCGGAATATCGGGAAAAGCAGCACCGTTTTCAGTAACAAT
This sequence comes from uncultured Lentimicrobiaceae bacterium, assembly GCA_964495865.1. Taxonomy (GTDB): domain Bacteria; phylum Bacteroidota; class Bacteroidia; order Bacteroidales; family UBA4417; genus UBA4417. The sequence continues at coordinate 1,834 of CAZBZA010000141.1, read as the reverse complement.
TATCTCTTT
>CAZBZA010000141.1:0-1725 GCA_964495865.1 uncultured Lentimicrobiaceae bacterium | reverse complement strand
TGTACAAAGTTCAACGTAATCGCCAAACCATTTAATTATTTCGCGGTTGGTCCAGCCGCCTTTTTTCTCGAGTTCATAGGGTAAATCCCAGTGATAGAGTGTTATCCAGGGTTCAATGCCTGATTCGAGGCAAAAATCAATTACCCTATTATAAAATTCGATACCTTCCGGATTTACGTTGCCGGTTCCTTTTGGAATAATGCGGCTCCACGACAACGAAAACCTGAAATCCGGAATCCCCATGCTGGCCATGAGTAATATGTCGTGTGTATAGCGGTGATAAAAATCACAGGCAATATCACCGTTTTGTCCTTCAAAAATTTTACCTTTTGTATGTGTAAATACATCCCATATTGATCTGCCTTTCCCATACGAATTACTTGCTCCTTCAACCTGATATGCCGCGGTGGATACTCCCCAGGTAAAATCAGGGCCAAACTCACTCTTCACAAATTCCATTTAACGATACTTACAACTGTGCTACAATTTTTTTCAGTACAAAATTCCTGAATTTCTTAACACTATACATTTCGGCTTCTACCTTTTGCACAACAGGCTCAGCATCAGCGTGAAGAGCTATTAAACGATTAATTATCACTTCGGTAACATCGGGATAATCTACATCAATAACATTGCCTTTTTTAATCCAGGTCTCAATTTTACTTACATTATCCGGTTTAAGGCTTTTGAGTACAGGCACACCCATATTTTTGAGGGCAGCTGCATTGCATTGCTGTTCATACTGGCCTTTCATTGGAATAACCATAAGCTTCTTTTTCATAAACAGAGCTTCAGCAGGTGTTTCGAAACCTGCACCACATAACACTCCTTCGCACGAAGCCAAACTTGCTATAAAAGCATCATTATCGATGGGCTGAATAGTTATATTTTTCTCTCCCATCAACTTTTTATTATGTTTCGAAAACACTTGCCATTGTGTGCCGGGAATAAGTTTCAGCACTTTTAAAATTCGTTTATCGTCGTAGGCAGGAAGGTAAACCGTGTAATGGCCTTGATTTTTAACGATCTGGTTGCGGACTTGCGAACGTATGACTGGTGTAAAAACTGTATCGTTATAAGCAGCAAAATGAAATCCGTATTTAGCATCGGATGGTGCATAGTTTTTCAGGATTGCCTTGCCAATAACATCAATTTCGTTAGGCTGCGGTGCTTTTTTATTTAAAACGGCAGCCTGATGGCTTACCGAAATACATTTTACATTATGAATTCGCGAAGCCCATGCCGAAACCGGTTCAAAATCATTAACAACCAAATCATAATCATGAACCGGAAGACTTTTAATTTCGGAGAACAGTGTTTTAATATGGTTTTTCTTATACGTCGCTACCAGATCAATGCCACCATTGGAACCAAATATAAACCCAAGTCCTTTAAAACGGTATTTAATTTCATACGGCAACTCAACATCAGCCTGCGTGCCGCTGATCAGCAAATCGACTTCATGATTTTCCTTCAGTATGGGAATAATATCCCTGGCCCGGCTTAAGTGACCGTTGCCTGTACCCTGTATTGCATACAAAATCCTCATTGGCGCATCATATTGAATTCGTGTAACATATTATCAAAAAGCTGATCATTGCTCAATTCCACTGCTTCCTCTTCTGTTTCTTTAATCATTTCGGCTTTGTCAGCTGCACTAAATCTGTAAATTGACCACTCACCGTCAACAAATTCGAGAGCGCTCAGGTTTTCGACCCAGTCGCC
>CAZBZA010000140.1:0-7849 GCA_964495865.1 uncultured Lentimicrobiaceae bacterium | reverse complement strand
TTAAGCTTTCATCATCCAAAACCGGTACTATCCTCTGGACGGTTGAATATAATAATCCGAATCCGACCTTTGCCAGTTTTGCTGCACCGCTCGAAGGCGTAAGTTCAAAAGAATATTGGAATGTTAAAGCCGTTGCGGGAAGTAAATCCATTGTTAACATTAACTGGGATCCGGGAAGCGATATAACCCCGCTTGTAACTCTTAACGGTTTGAGCGATATGAGTGTTGCTGACTACAATACCACAAACAGCGAGTGGAACCGGATAACATCAACTGCCACAGGCGATGATTATTATGGTACCGCTTCAACCAATTCGTTTGTAAATTCGAGTGGCTCAAATGATTATACTCTTGGGTCATTGAGTATTCTTCGCCCAAAAGCTAAACTTGATCCTACAGGACCTATCTGTGGCGATGCCGGAATACCAGTTAGCTTTATACATCCAAGCCCTATCCCTTTTAATTATACTTTGAGTTATACGGTTGATGGGATTGCTCAAACACCGGTTGTGGTAACTTCTGTTCCTTATTTTTTACCAACTCCTGTGCCGGGCATTTATCAACTCACCGCTTATACCTATAATAATGGTTTAGGAACCGGGGTTGTGGATGCAAGTTCAGTAACGGTGAATCCGATTCCAACTACAGCAGTTGCCGGTTCTGATCAAACCCTTTGCGGGATTACATCTACCAACCTTGATGCAAATCCGGGTGGAATTACCGTTGGAACAGGCGAATGGAGCATTGTAAGCGGAAACGGGGGAACACTTATCACACCAACCAGCCCGACCAGTCAGTTTATAGGGTTAAATGGGGTTTCATATAAATTGCGCTGGACCATCAGCAGCGGAACCTGTATTTCGACAGATGATGTGTTTGTACATTTTACTTTATTGCCATTCGCTCCAACTGCGCCTCCGTTACAAAGCTATTGCGATGGATCAGTGGTGTCGGATCTGCAGGCTACACCGCCGTTGGGTTCCTCAGTTACCTGGTTTACTGCCGAAACAGGTGGCACGCAACTTCCGGTTAACCAGTTGCTTGTGCCCGGAGATTATTTTGCCGAGTCAAATGCCGGAAGCGGATGTCTTAGCCTCACAAGAACCAAAGTAACAGTATCAATTAATCCTTTACCTGTAGTTGTAATTAACACGCCAGCAGCAGTTTGTTCGCCGAATACCGTCGATCTTACGCAAGCCGCTGTTACTTCAGGTTCAACTCCGGGACTTACATTTACTTACTGGCTTAATGCCGCAGCTACAATTGTTTACCCTACACCGACTACTGCCGGTTCAGGAACATACTATATAAAAGGTACTACCGCTGCCGGATGTTCGGATATTGAACCCGTTACGGTTACGGTTAATCCTACACCAGATGTTACAACAACAGGAGTTACAACAATATGCAGTGGCACAGCGACAAATATTGCACTTACCAGCCTGGTGCCGGGTACAAATTTCAGTTGGACAATAGGAGCTATAACAGGAGGAATAACCGGTGCTTCTGCTTCGTCAGGTTCAACTATAGCGCAAGTGCTGACAAATCCAGGAGCCTCTGCCGGAACTGTAACTTACATAATTACACCAACAGCAAATTTCTGTAGCGGAACACCGGTAAATCTGGTGATTACCGTTAATCCCGATTTGCCGGTAAGCGTTAGTATAGCTGCATCAGCCAATCCGGTGTGTGCCGGAACTGTAGTTGCTTATACCGCAACTCCAACTAATGGTGGTAGTACTCCATCCTATCAGTGGAAAGTGAATGGTGTAAATGTTGGCACAAACAGCAATACATATAGCTACATCCCGGTTAACGGAGCTGTTATTACATGCGTTTTAACTTCCAATGCCACCTGTGCCACCGGAAACCCTGCCACTTCGGCACCGGTAACTATGACCGTTAATCCGAATCTGCCAGTAAGTGTTAGTATTGCGGCATCAGCAAACCCTGTTTGTGCCGGCACCTCTGTTACTTTCACAGCCACACCTGTAAACGGTGGATCAACGCCTTCATACCAATGGAAGGTAAATGGCGCAAATGCAGGCACTAACAGCAGTACATTTACATACACTCCTGTAAATGGAAATAGTGTTACATGCGTTTTAACCTCGAACGAAACCTGTGCTACGGGTAACCCGGCAACTTCGGCACCTGTAACTATGACTGTAAATCCTGTATTGCCGGTGAGTGTTTCAATTGTTGCTTCTGCCAACCCTGTATGTTCCGGGACTTCTGTAACTTACACAGCTACGCCTGTAAATGGTGGTACAACTCCGGCTTATCAATGGAAAGTAAACGGAACTGATGTTGGCACAAACAGCAATACATATTCATTTATACCCACACACGGCGATATTATTACCTGCGTACTTACATCCAGCATAACCTGCACCACCGGTAATCCGGCTACTTCCAATGCAATTACCATGACCGTTAATACGTCGGTTGGAGGTACACTTACCGGAGGAAATTCGCCAATTTGCCTTGGAGCTTCAACCGGAACTATGACTTTAAGTGGATATACGGGTACAATTATTCGTTGGGAACGACAGATTAATTCGGCAGGATGGACCAACATCAACAATGGTGGTATTACAACGTTTGCTGAAACGCCGACAACCGAAGGTACCTGGGAATACCGCGTAGTTGTTCAATCGGGCAGTTGTTCAGTAGCCTATTCAACAGTCAGAGCTATAACGGTAACATCTTTCGTTAGCCTGACAGGTTTTTCAACATCAGCTACTGCTGCCTGTACCGGAACAGCTTCTACCATTACAATTTCATCTTCTGATTTGCCAAATGCCACATATACTGTAAATTATACTTTAACAGGAACCAATCCACAGGCTGCAACCAATACGACAATGGTGGTTTCTGGAGGAAGTACAGGTTCATTTTTTACATCAGTTTTATTGAATGCAGGATCAACCACAGTTACTATCAACAGTTTAACCGAAGGAAGTTGTACAACATCGCCAACCCTTGGTAATACGGCAATCTTTACGGTAACCAGTCTTCCATCAGCTACTATTTCTTATTCTGGTTCGCCCTTCTGTAAAACTATTGCAACAGCTCAATCTGTTACCCGCATTGGTACAGCAGGTGGAACTTATTCTTCAGCTCCGGGAGGATTGACAATTAATCCGGCTACAGGAGCAATTACGCCTTCAACCAGCACAGCCGGTACTTATACTGTAACCTATACTATGGCTGCAACAGGTGGATGCCCGGCGCAGACAGCAACAACATCAGTTACCATTACTGCTGCTCCTGTTGCAACATTCAGCTACACGGGAAGCCCATACTGTAAAAACGCTGCAAATCCTTTGCCTTCATTCAGCGGGGGAGGAGTAGCAGGCATATTTACCTCAACAGCCGGATTGGTTTTTGTAAGTTCTGCTACCGGACAGGTTGATCTTACTGCAAGTTCATCTGGTTTTTATACGGTTACAAATACAATTGCTGCCTCGGGTGGTTGCGGAGTTGTTACTGCAACTTCAACCATTGATATTGTTCCTGACGGATCGTGGACTGGCGCCGTAAACAATGACTGGAATAACCCGGGCAACTGGGCTTGCGGACTGCTTCCGGGAATTGCATCCGATGTAACTATTGCCAACGGAAAACCAAATTATCCGGTGCTTTCATCCGGGCTAACCGGCAAGACAAGGAATGTTACCATTCAGAACATATCTTCAGTTACCGTTACAGGCAATACGCTTGAAATAGCCGGTGTAATTTCGAACAGCGGAACTTTTACAGCAGTGAATGGTACTATCGAAATGAAAGGTAGTTCAGCGCAAACCATACCTGCAAATACATTTTCGGGTAATGAAATTGCACATCTCGTAATAAATAACGCTTCAGGAGTTACACTTAGCGGAAGTCTTAGTGTTAACGGAATAGTGAAGGCTACTTTAGGCAACCTCACTACAAACGGTTTTTTGAAGCTTATTTCAACAGCTTCGCAAACAGCGCTTATCGATGGTTCCGGGGCAGGACAGGTGATTGGGAATGTTACCATGCAACGATATCTCCCCTCCGGATTCGGTTACAAATATTTCAGTTCGCCTTTTCAATCGGCAACGGTTAATGAATTTGCTACCGAAGTTGACCTGGCGGCTTCGTTCCCTACATTTTACAAATATGACGAAAACAATAGTCATGATTCTTCGGGAGTAACCATTTATCGTTCCGGGTGGCTTAACTATGTAAATCCTGTAAATCCACTTTTGCCGTTAGCCGGATATGCCGCTAATTTCGGACCGCTGGTTCCTCCGGCATTGGTCGAAATGACCGGAAACGTAAATAACGGTGATTTGCAGGTTTCCCTTTTTAACAATAACCGGAAATATACCAAAGGATTTAACCTGGTAGGTAATCCATACCCATCACCTATCGATTGGGACAATGCAGGTTGGACAAAAACGGAAATCGATAATGCCATCTATTTCTTTAATGCAGGGAATACCGATCAGTATTCAGGCGTTTACAGCAGTTATGTGAATGGAGTGTCGAGCGGTAACGCCGATAATATTATTGCTTCCATGCAAGGATTTTTTGTGCATGTTTCCGATGGCGCTTACCCGGTAAGTGCTACACTTGGTGTCTCCAATGCCGTTCGCACAACCATGCTGAATCCGCTGTTTAAACGATCTTATTACGACTATCGGACTGTTTTGCGGTTTTCGGCAAATTTTGATACTAAAAATGCGATCAACGATGCTGCCGTTATCTATTTCGACGAGTATGCTTCAAGCGATTTTGATATTGATTTTGATGCCTTGAAATTAAAAAATACCGATCACCAGGTTCCTAATATTTATACCATTTCGCCGGATTTAAACCAGCTTTCGATCAGTGGAATGCAAATGCCGGTTGACAGTTTAACTATAATTCCACTAGGGATTTCAACTTCGATAGATGGATTGGTGACTTTTAACGCACAGGATATCTTTGAACTCCCTTCGTACATTAAATTGTATCTGGTTGATAAACAGAAAAATGTATATCACGATCTGAGGCAGAATTCCGAATACAATTTCTTTCAGAAAGCAGGCGAAGACAACAATCGTTTAGCACTCGCTTTTTCGTTAATGGACCTGTATCCGCCAGGAACCATTGTAGGAGATATGTTCACAATTTCGCATTCGGAGGATAAAGTACAGATAAATGTTGACCTTCCGGAAGGCAGAAATGGAAATTTATTAGTTACTAATATGCTAGGTCAGATATTAATAAGGAAGGACGTTACAAAAAAGGTTACAATTGAGCTTAGTCCGCTCGAAGGAACCGGTATTTACCTGGTAACCCTGGTTTCGGGTGACAATAAACAATCGGAAAAGGTTTTATTGCGAAAAGATTATGAATAAACATAAAAAATACAAAATGCTCAGGAGGTTTATCCTGCCTTTGCTTCTGTTCAGTTGCAGCTTTTTGCTTCCTGAAACGGGATTTGCACAGGAAGATCCTCCAACTCCTATTGTGGTTACTGTGAGTACTTTGCAGCACCTAAGCTTCGGTACATTTATTCAAAACGGAGTCCTCGGTACCGTTACCGTTACACCACAGGGAAGCCGCTTTGCCGATGGAAGTATCATTCTGCCAACCTTTTTCTCCGTTGTTACCCCTTCCCTTTTTGTGGTGGCAGCACAACCGGGTACACTCATTACAATTAATAACGGTCCCGACTCGCAATTAACCGGCAGCAACGGGGGCTTCCTCACTCTGCAAGTCGGGGAAGCGAGTACAGGATCCACTTTTATTACATCAACACCTAATACTGAAGTATTTATTGGAGGAACTCTCGTGGTAGGCTCAGTGCTTGCTAATCCGCCCGGCGAATACAGCGGGGTTTTCCAGGTTACATTTATTCAGCAATAACAATCGCATTGTCCATAATGAAGCAAATATCTGTTTTTCAAAATCATACAAGTCCGAGGTGCAAAAGTATTCCGGCTCGTATTATTTTGGTTATGGGTATGTTTTTACTTCTTACTATTATTTCAATACCTGCTTTCAGCCAGGATGAGCCTGAGTATGACGAAATTTCTGTTTTTCTTAATGTTCCCCGTGTTGGAGGCATTGAACTTCCGGCAGTTATTGTTGATGAAACTGTTTTTCTTCCGGTTTCCGATTTTTTCTCCTTTCTCAAAATAAGAAATATTGCATCAGCTGAATTCGATTCGGTGACAGGATTTTTCCTGAACCAGGAATCGTCGTATGTAATTGATAAACAAAATAACCGTATCACTTTTCAGGATAAAGTTTTTGCACTTGAACCGGGTGATATGATACAAACCCTGGATAACCTGTATCTGAAATCTATTTATTTTGGAAAGATTTTCGGGCTTGATTGTAGTTTCAATTTTCGCAGCCTTGGCGTGAACCTGAATACCAGAATTGAATTACCTGTTATCCGCGAAATGCGGCAGGAGCAGATGCGTACAAATATCAGCAGGCTCAAAGGTGAAGTGAAAGCTGATACCACTATTGGAAGATCTTTCCCTGCTTTTCACTTTGGAATGGCTGACTATTCGCTGGTTTCGATGCAACAGGTAAACGGACGTGTTGATACACGCCTGAACCTTGCCCTTGGCGCAGTTGTAGCTGGCGGCGAGGCGAATGTTTCCCTTTTCTTCAATAATAATCAGCCTTTTACGGAAAAGCAGCAACAGTATCTTTGGCGGTTTGTAAATAACGATTTTCGTGCTGTTCGCCAGGTTATGGTGGGTAAAATTGCAACACAGGCTACTTCTTCCCTGTATTCGCCGGTGGTTGGCGTGCAGTTAACCAATGCGCCAACTACATTCAGGAGGTCCTTCGGCTCATATACTCTTACTGATCGTACCGAGCCCGGCTGGACCGTTGAACTTTATGTAAATAATGTACTTGTCGATTACCTTACTGCTGATGCTTCGGGATTTTTTACGTTCGAAGTACCGCTTGTTTATGGCAATTCGGCAGTTATGCTAAAGTTCTATGGCCCGTGGGGAGAAGAGCGATCGAAAGTTCAGAATATAGCCGTGCCGTTTAATTTTCTTCCTGCCGGCGAAATGCAATATACTGCAAGCGCCGGATTTGTTGAGGACTCAGTTTTCAGCCGTTTCTCACGAGGAAATATCAATTACGGACTTGCGAGCCGGATTACAGTTGGCGCCGGTGCCGAATACCTTTCGTCAGTTACATCAGGTCCTATGATGCCGTTTGTTAGTACTTCAATACGGCTGGCATCAAGTCTTTTATTATCAGGAGAATATACCTATGGCGTTCGTTCAAAAGCTATTCTTACTTACCGGTTGCCCTCAAATACTCAATTCGAATTGTATTATACGATGTACGAAAAGGGTCAGAAAGCAATAAACTATAATTACCTCCAGGAACGAAAAGCTGTTGTTTCAGTTCCTTTCAGGGCGAAGAAATTCTCTGCCTATTCCAGATTAACACTCAATCAGATTATCCTTCCGGAATCGGAATACACAACATCAGAATTTTTATTGTCGGGATCGATGAAAGGAGTCGGGACCAATTTTACCACCTATGCATTATTTGCTGATCAGGCAAAACCTTATGTTTACAGCAATTTGTCGTTTTCGTTCAGGTTGCCGAAATCATTTGTGCTTATTCCTCAAATGCAGTATGAATACAATAACCAGGAGCTGATTTCAGTTAAATGCGGTCTCGAAAAACAAGTGTCAAGAAATGGTTTTTTAAGTGCTTCCTACGAAAAAAACTTTAAAAGTGACATTCATAACCTTGAGCTCACTTTCAGGTACGATTTCTCATTTACCCAACTGGCATTTACAGCAAGGCAAAGCAATAACAACACAACATTCACTCAATCGGC
>CAZBZA010000139.1:6643-7864 GCA_964495865.1 uncultured Lentimicrobiaceae bacterium | reverse complement strand
GTAATAGGATTCGCCAGTCCTGAGTAGGAAATCAACTCAACCCTGGCACGTCCGACTGATTGTTCGGATTCAATAAGAATAGGCAAACGGTTTTTATCATCAGTCACCCAAACTGTAATCGGGTACGGATCATCAAAAGCATAACCTGTTGCCACCATGGGCCGGAATGCAATGCAGCGAAACTTCCCGAGTTTGGTTTTCACTATTTCACTGCCTTTAAAAATTACACGCGAATTATAAACCGAGTCATCCAGGAAGAAAGGAACCTCGATAATTCCACCGGGTTCAAGTCCGGAAATATCCATTGTGCGGGCATAATAAAAACCTGAAATAACATCCTGAATGTTTGCGGGCACTTTCATCACTTTCGACAGGCTTACAGCCAGGCGGTCATTCTGGCGGAAAATGACAAGGTCGTCTTTCTTATAATTGTTTTCACGGGTGCGGCGGATAAACTTCCAGGCAATCAACGCATCCTGGTCAAAATAACTTTCGAACCTATCGTTTACCTTGTAGAATAACTCAATAAATCCTGTCGTTTTTCCTTCCCCAACAACATGGTAAGTGCTTCTGCCATTAATAATTACATTTTCTTTTTTTACTTCCAGTGTAGCCTTGCCCCCGGTAATACTTCCGGTGAGGGCCGAATTGAATGCAACGCGGAATGTAAGTTTTTCGCCACGCACAAACGCCGAATTGTCAACAGTCCGGTACGACTGAGCATAAGCTGAAATACTGCAAAAAAGTAAAAATATAAGGAGTGCCTTTGGCATGAAATTTAAGTTTGAATTACTAACGTTCAAAAAACGTTCCAAAGTACTTTTGAATCCTGCAATCCCCGAAATGAGCTTAATTGTGAACAAATAACCGGTCCGGACTGGGTGTAGTTCCAACATAAAACGGGATCAGGATGGCAGGAATTATTCCGGACTTTTATTTTTGCTCTTTTATTTTTAAGGCCCGTGCAGGGCAATAATCTGACTGGCTAAGTATAATCTGAAACTCCCGCTCCGATACACTGATGCTATATATTCCGGGCTTCTCGTTGATATAAGGAATATTTTTCAAACATTTTCCCGAATGCATGCACATTTCCTGGTTCCACTCAATTGTGTCCACCCCATTTGTAAAATATCGGATATTTTTCACTTTTATTATGCGTATTGAAACGGATGCAAAAGTACAATTTACGGTTAGTTGTGACTTATAAATCTGACACTA
>CAZBZA010000139.1:0-6543 GCA_964495865.1 uncultured Lentimicrobiaceae bacterium | reverse complement strand
GCCGACGTAAATGCCTGCATTTCGGCATGAGCTGTAACATCATTAAGTTGTTCGGTAAGGTTGTGGGCACGGGCAATAACCTGGTTTTCACAAACTATAACTGCCCCGATTGGAACCTCATCCTTGCTTAGCGCTTTGTGAGCTTCTTTCAACGCTTCACGCATAAACGACTCATCCGAAAAAACTGTTAATCCCATATCTTTATAATTCTGAAAAACAAAATTACCGGTTTTAGGTTAACTTAGAGCGATTAAAATCCGTGTCGGTCAAAATGCTGTTAGCTTTTACTGGTTATTTATATACGTGAAAGTGTTCAGTTTTGTGCTTTGTTCACCAAGTTTCAAAACATTCAATGACCATTTATTCAGTCTTTTTACTGAATGGCGAATGATTGTATTCACTTTTATGAATGTTTTTTGTTGAAGCCCTGCTGAAATTGAAAGAAATTCGTATTTTTGGGATGAATAGCAAAGAATTTTAACGAAATAGTAGTAATATTGCACTTCAATTTGAAAATAGACTAATGATCAGAAAGTTACTATCTTCAGTCAGGTTACAGGTCACATTATTTGCCTTGTTAATAGCAGGGTTTTCATATGGGAGTACCGGTTCGCACGATACTGTAAGCCATCAGGTTACGACACACGAAGGAGCTCATTCCGAAAAAGCATTCGATGCCGGAGCAATGATTATCGACCACATTGTTGATGCTCACGAATGGCATATTCTTACATACAACGATTTTCACCTTTCCATTCCGTTACCTGTAATTTTGCTGGATAACGGCAAACTGATCTCCTTTTCTTCAAGCCATTTCCACCACGGTCACGACGCCTACAAAGGATACAAATTGATGAGCGAAGGCGAAAATAAAGGTAAAATTGTTAAAGTGACCAAAGATGGTAATGTTGATGCTTCAGCTAAAGTCCCACTCGATTTTTCGATTACCAAAAATGTAGTTTCGCTGTTTATCAGCTTATTGCTGCTCTGTTTAATTTTTATTTCAATCGCAAACCGGTACAAGAAACACCCCGATTCAGCTCCCAAAGGACTGCAATCCATTCTGGAGCCTATCATCCTTTTCGTACGTGACGATATTGCTATTCCGGGTCTTGGAAAAAAGAAATACAAACGTTTCATGCCTTTCCTGCTGACCGTGTTTTTCTTTATCTTTTTCAACAACCTTCTAGGTTTGATACCAATTTTCCCTGGTGGAGCCAATCTCACGGGAAATATCGCCATTACCCTTGTACTTGCTTTGTTTACTTTCGTGATTACTACATTTATAGGTAACAAAAATTACTGGATGCATATTTTTAATGCTCCCGGAGTTCCCTGGTGGCTTAAATTTCCAATTCCACTCATGCCTATCGTGGAGTTCCTGGGAGTACTTACAAAACCATTTGTGTTGATGGTCCGTTTGTTTGCAAACATAACTGCCGGGCATATTATCGTGCTTGGTTTCATGAGCCTGATTTTTATTTTCGGTAACATGAATATATTTGCCGGTTACGGAGTATCAGTATTTTCCATTGCTTTCGGTGTGTTTATGACCATGCTCGAATTGCTGGTTGCTTTTATCCAGGCCTATGTTTTTGCCTTGCTTTCATCCATTTATTTCGGAATGGCTATGGAAGAACATCATCACCCCGAAGAACACACAACTGAACACTAAATCTTTTTATTAATCACCATAATTCAATTCTTATGTCACTCTTAAGCGTTTTATTACAAGAAGCAGCAAATCTTGCCCCTATTGCAAAAATGGGTGCTGGTATTGGTGCTGGTATTGCAGCTATCGGTGCAGGTATTGGTATTGGAAAAATCGGTGCTTCGGCACTCGAGTCCATTGCCCGCCAGCCTGAGAGCGTAGGCGATATCCGTTCGAACATGATTGTGGCTGCTGCTCTTATCGAAGGTGTTGCATTCTTCGCTATCGTAGTTTGTCTGCTCATCCTGTTCCTGTAAAAACAAATTCAGCTACGGTATCCCTGCACCTGGCAGGGATGCGGTAGTTGATTTTTTAAAAGAATTCACCAATTTTTAAAAATATAAACTTCACATACCCCGAACTATGCAATTAGTTACTCCCGGTATAGGACTCATTTTCTGGATGTTGGTTTCATTCAGCCTGGTCATGTATATTCTTGCAAAATATGCATGGGGGCCGATCATGAAAGGCATACATCAAAGGGAAGATACCATCGAAAAAGCTCTTGAAGCTGCCAATGAAGCAAAGAAAGAAATGCTTCAGCTGAAAGCCGGAAACGAACAGCTGCTCCGCGACGCCAAAGACGAACGCGATGCACTTATGCGTGATGCACGTAAAGTGAGAGAATCCATTCTGGATGAAGCCCGTGCCAAAGCTGCCGAAGAATCAGCCCGCATTCTGGAAAATGCCCGCGAAAATATTCAGTTCGAAAAAATGGCTGCTATCAACGAGTTGAAAAATCAGATCGCTTCCATTTCAATCGAAATTGCAGAAAAGCTGATCGGTAAAGAACTTGAAAACAAACAACAACAGCAACAGCTCACAGAGAAGTTGCTGAAAGAAGTAAAAATTAATTAGGCAGAAACCACAGAAAACCTCAAATGAGTTATACAAAAATAACCTTACGTTATGCTGCTGCTTTCTTCGACCTTGCCGCCGAAAAAGGGATTGTCGAGAAAGCATCTGAGGATATGGCACTGCTTGGTAAAGTTTGTACCTCGAACCACGATTTTGTCCGTATGTTACAAAATCCGGTTATACATGCCGACAAAAAGAAGAAAGTGATCACACAGATTTTTGGAGATTCCGTTAGTAAGATGTCGCTCAGCTTTATGAACCTTATGATTCGTAAGCGCCGCGAACGTTATCTCCCATCAATTGCCGAAGCGTTTAACAATCTGTATAAAATATCAAAAGGCATTAAAACTGCTTATGTAACTTCGGCTATTTCGCTGGCAGCACACGAAAAAGCCGGTATACTTGAAATTATAGGTAAACTTACAGATAAGAAAATTGACCTGGTGGAAAGCACTGATGACAAACTGCTTGGCGGTTTTGTTATTAATATTGACGACTTTCAGGTTGACCAAAGCATAGCTACAAAAATTAAAGAACTTAAAAAGGATTTTGAAAAGAACCTGTTTATAAAAGGATTTTAACCAAAAGGATTTAGGGGTTAGGAGTTAGGGGCAAACATTCGCCAGCAACCAGTAACCAGTAACCAATAACATAATTACCACTATGGCAGAAATTAAACCCGCAGAAGTAACTGCAATACTGCGGCAGGAATTGGCCGGTTTTTCAACTGAAGCCGAAATAAAAGAAATAGGTTCCGTGTTGCAGGTAGGCGACGGTATTGCCCGGGTATATGGCCTCACCAATGCTCAGTCCGGCGAACTTGTTGAATTCGTTAAAACCAACACTAAAGGTATTGTGCTCAATCTTGAAGAAGATAACGTGGGTGTGGTGCTTTTGGGCGAAGCCAAAGAAATTAAAGAAGGCGACAAGGTTCAGCGAACCAAACGGATTGCCAGCATTAAAGTTGGTGTTGGAATGCTCGGCCGGGTTATCAATACACTCGGTGAGCCTATCGACGGTAAAGGTGAACTCAAAGGTGATCTTTATGAAATGCCTATAGAGCGTAAAGCTCCGGGTGTTATTTTCCGTCAGCCGGTTACCGAACCATTACAAACAGGTATCAAAGCTATTGATGCAATGATCCCGATTGGCCGCGGACAACGCGAACTTATCATTGGCGACCGCCAGACAGGTAAATCAGCAATTGCTATCGATGCAATTATAAATCAGAAAGAATTCTACGATAAAGGCGAACCTGTTTTTTGTATTTATGTGGCTATCGGCCAAAAAGGTTCAACAGTAGCCAATATCGTTAAAACGCTCGAAGACCACGGTGCAATGGCATATACCGTTGTGGTTATGGCTACCGCCAGCGACCCGGCTGCCATGCAGTTTTATGCTCCGTTTACCGGTGCTGCCATCGGTGAGTTTTTACGCGATACAGGCCGTGCCGCACTGGTTATTTACGATGATCTTTCGAAACAGGCTGTTGCTTACCGCGAAGTGTCACTGCTACTGCGTCGTCCCCCTGGACGCGAAGCATATCCAGGTGACGTTTTTTATCTGCATTCACGCCTTCTGGAACGTGCCGCAAAAATTATTAAAAGCGACGAAATAGCCAGCCAGATGAACGATCTTCCTGAATCAATCAGGCATTTGGTGAAAGGCGGAGGTTCGCTCACAGCTCTACCAATTATTGAAACTCAGGCTGGTGACGTTTCAGCGTATATTCCTACCAACGTAATTTCAATTACCGACGGACAGATATTCCTCGAAACCACACTTTTCAACTCAGGTATACGTCCGGCTATCAACGTAGGTATTTCGGTATCAAGGGTTGGAGGTAACGCACAGATCAAAGCTATGAAAAAAGTGGCCGGAACACTTAAACTTGCCCAGGCCGAATACCGCGAGCTTGAAGCATTCTCAAAGTTTGGTTCCGACCTCGATGCAGCTACCAAAAACATTCTCGATAAAGGAGCACGAAATGTTGAAATTCTGAAACAACCTCAATATTCGCCGGTTCCTGTTGAGAAACAAATTGCTATTATCGCCTGCGGAACACGCGGTTTGTTGCAGAAACTTCCGGTAAGCTCAATCCACGATTTTGAAGTGGAATTCCTGCATACTCTCGAAGTCAGTCATAAGGAACTTCTGGCCGACCTTAAACAAGGTAAGCTCGATGACCAGATACTGGCAAAAATCGACAGCGTTGCTAAAGATACAGCCGCAAAATATATAAAATAAATTCCTGCGTTTTCACAAGTGTGAAAGAAGGCGGAAATAAGTGATTAACTCAAATTTATGCCGAATTTAAAGGAAGTACGGATCAGGATTGCTTCGGTAAAATCGACACAGCAGATCACAAGCGCCATGAAAATGGTAGCTGCATCGAAGTTGCGCAGAGCCCAGAATGCTATTCTGAAAATGCGCCCCTATGCCGCAAAGCTTAAGGATATACTACAAAACCTGAGTGCGAGTCTCGATTCGGGCGATGCAAATCCATATACGCAGCAGCGTAGTGCTGATAAAGTTTTAGTTGTTGTTATTACCTCGAACCGTGGCTTGTGCGGTGCATTCAACACCAATGTACTTCGGGCTGCCGTTCAACGCATTCAGGTCGAATATGCAACTCAGGCAGGATCAGGCAATGTGAGTTTTCTTACTATCGGACGAAAAGCTACCGAGTTTTTCACCAAGAGAGGCTACAATGTAATTTCGTCACACGATTCTGTTTTCGACAGCCTGACCTATGAAAATGTTTCGGTAATTGCCGGCTCAGTGATGGACGCTTTCGCAAATAAGCAATTTGATAAGGTTGAAATTGTTTACAATCAGTTTAAAAATGCAGCTGTCCAAAAACTTACTGTTGAGCAGTTTCTTCCGGTCGAACAACCAGCTCAAACAGCTGTTGTGTCTAAAATTAATACCGATTTTATATTTCTGCCATCAAAAGAAGAGATTGTTTCGGAACTGATTCCCAAGTCGTTAAGGATACAGTTTTATAAAGCGGTACTCGATTCGAATGCTTCGGAACATGGTGCCCGAATGACAGCCATGCATCAGGCTACCGAAAATGCCGGCGACCTTATCAAGGAACTTAACCTTGCTTATAATAAAGCCAGGCAAGCGTCAATCACGAAAGAAATTCTCGAAATTGTGAGCGGGGCAGAAGCTTTGAAGAATCAATAATTTATATTGCACTTGTAGTAAATCTCCTTTTTGTCTACAAAACTCATTGCCCCTTTGCAACAAAATAAACTAAGGGTATAAATTTTAAAAACGTTTAGTCATGATAAAAGAAGCAGTAGAAAAAGCCATCAATCATCAAATAAAAAACGAAGAACATTCTTCACGGTTATATCTTTCGATGGCATCGTGGTGCCAGGTAAACGGTTATCCGGGTGCTGCGGCATTTCTTTTCAAACAAGCCGATGAAGAGCGTATGCATCAGCTTAAATTTGTGCATTATCTTAATGACAGGGCCGGTTATAGCAAATTGCTTGCACTCGATAATCCAACAGCCGAATACAATTCATTGCTCGATGTTTTCACAAAAGTGATGGCTCACGAAGAGTTTATTACCGCCTCGATCAACGAATTGTATGAAGTGGCTCTAACAAACAAAGATTATACAACAGGAAGCTTCCTGCAGTGGTTTATTACTGAGCAGATTGAAGAGGAGAGTACTATGCACGGTATTCTGGACCAGATGAAACTAGCCGGAAATGAATCAGGTGGCTTGTTCCATATTGATAAGGAACTCTCTGCAAAAGCAGCAGCAAAAGTTGTAGCTCCATTGGCTGCCGAATAATACGGAATTTGAATGCATGTAGAAAAGCCGTTTCCTTCGAGGGAAGCGGCTTTTTTTAATTTGGATAAAAAAAAACAGCGGAAGTTTCCTTCCGCCGTTTTTTAAATCCACAGCATTTCACTGTGTTTCCCTTTGCCAAAAGAAATATTGTAATGATAAA
>CAZBZA010000138.1:0-7951 GCA_964495865.1 uncultured Lentimicrobiaceae bacterium | reverse complement strand
CGGGGCACCCAATCTCTGCTATCGCCGCACCAGGTTGCCATGACCAATGTAATTTTAATGCCTCTGAGCTTTCCGGCAAGTTGGTCCATGGTTTCGGCATCGGCCTGGTAAACAGAGTATTCCGCATTATATACCGAGTCGAAAATACTGTTTATCGTACTGAAACCATCGCGGTTACAGTAACCAACAAGTATTTCATTGTTTTTCTTAGGATCAATGGTTTTTTGATTCAGTTTCTGAGCAAATGTCATTGCCGGGAATATTATCAGTGCCAGAAATACCAGTTTTTTCATAACTCAGTTATTTGTTTTTCAGGCTAATTACTATTGATGTAGTTCTATCAAAGTCCTTCAAGGGTTTAAAACCCTTGAAGGGTTCTATAACTGAAGGGTTTCTGATTGCTAATTAGATTTGAAAGTCTATTAATTTTGATTTAGCCTGTCATTTTTTACAACAGTACAATGTTATTCCTGATGGCAAATTTTACCAGATCGACCGTTGTTTTTAGTTCGAGCCTTGCCATAATATGATTTTTGTGCGACTCCACCGTTCGGATACTGATAAAAAGCTTGTCGGCAATTTCCTGGTTGGTCATGCCTTCGGCGAAAAGCCTGAGTACTTCAATTTCGCGTTTCGAAAGCAGGCTTTCCTTGTTTTCGTCTTCAGTGGCATCTGCTTTTGCTTTTTTTATATAACTTTTCAAAATCACGTTCGAAATGCTTTCCGCAAAATATTCTTCACCACGGTAAATGGCAAAAATGGCTTCAATAAGTTCTTTACGCGATGTGTTTTTAGGTAAATATCCGCGTGCTCCTGAGTTAATTGCATTAAAGATAAACTCCTCTGATGTGTGCATCGAAAGAATAAGGATACGGATGCCCGGGAAATCGCTATGAAGTTTTTTAGTTATTTCAATGCCCGACATGCCAGGCAATGCAATATCGAGTATAGCAATGTCAGGATGCGATATTTTGAGCAAATCGAATAATTCTTTTGCGTCAGCGGCTTCCCCGATTATTTCGAAACCGGGTTCTCCCATCAGCAGATTAGCAATTCCTGTACGTACTAGTTGGTGGTCATCCACCAAAATCAGTCTGATCTTTTCCATTACCGGTATTATACGGTATCGAAACTAAAATGGTTGTTCCTTTACCTGGTTCACTGTTTATAGTAAATTCACCCTGTAACAACTGGGTTCGCTCACGCATATTCTGCAGCCCGTTGCGTTGTGCAAAACAAACCGGGTCAAATATAAAACCTTTTCCGTTGTCGGTTACTTCGAGAGTAACTATATTATTGCCGCGTTTTAGTTTCATCGCAACCTGCGAAGCCCTTGCATGCTTGGTTATGTTGGTAAGTGCTTCCTGGGCAATTCGGTAAAGGTAAACCTGCGATTTTTTCGACATCCTGTCCAGTGAACCTTCATTCTCGAAAACAGATTTAAATCCAGCCAAAGCGCCTAACTCCGAACACAACGCCCTGAGGGTTGAAACAATTCCAAACTCGTTCAAGGCAGCTGGCATCAGTGCATTGCACACATTCCGCACATCTTCGATGGTTGTGTCCATCATGTTTTTTGCTGAGTCAATACCGGCCCGCATCATTGAGTAGTTTTGGGTTTCGGCGTTTTCGAGCTGCAGTTTGATGGCGATAAGCGATTGACCAATCCCGTCGTGCAACTCGCGCGATAAGCGCTGCCGTTCCTGGTCCTGGCCATCGATAACCGAACGAAGCCTGCGAAGTTTCTCAGTCTGCAGCTCGTCCTCCTGTTTCCGGATGCGCTCAAAAATATTTGTAAGTGTCTGATTTAATTGTGCAAATACACCCTTACCTTTGACCTCTGAATCTGATAGTGAGCCATTCTCAATATCGGACAGGTTTTTGTGTAAATGGTTTATATGTTTTGCAATACGGATGCTGAGTAATATCCAGCTACATATCAGTAGCAAACTGATAATGCTCCAAAGTCCGAAGCCTGCATGCCAAAGGATAATACTCCATATAAATATTGAAATTATCAATGGCGGTAAAACAAAATTAAAGTAAAGCTGTTTCATGAATCGGCTTCTCATTATCTGTATTTAAACCAGAAGCTTCAAAATTAGTTAGAAAATTAATGCTGCAACTAAACTCTTTTTTCATTTTCGTTTAGATTTGCATAACGTATTACATGAAATTAAAACAGAACATGTCGAAGATTGGAATTTTTTTTGGTGGTAAAGACAATGGAAGCACTGCAAAAGTAGCGCGTAAAATTCAGGAATTACTTGGAACTGATGTTGCTTCAGTTCATAATGTGAGCAGTGCGGCAAAGCATGATGTCGAAAAATATGATTTCCTGGTTTTAGGAACAGCCGCCTGGGGTATTGGCGAAATGCATTCGGATTGGGAACGTTTTATCGATAAACTGATTGAAGCTGACCTTGCTGATAAAAAAGTAGCTTTATTTGGTCTTGGCGACCAGAAAATATATCCCGAAAGCTTTGTGGACGGAATGGGTACGATTTTCTGCCGTTTGCCGCATAAAGAGAACGTAGTAGGATATACTTCCATTGAAGGTTTTAGCTTTTATTATTCCACTGCCGAAAAGGAAGGGAAATTTGTTGGACTGGCTCTAGATGATGATACCCAGCCCGAATTAACGGAGAAGCGTATCACCAACTGGGTGAAACAAATAAAAAAAGAAGCTGGAATATAATCAGCAGTTAGTTATTCTTAAACAGGTTTTAATCTGTATCTCAGTGAATTGAAAATCTTCTTCAGTTCACTGATTTTTTTTTAACACTTAGCTGTTTTGAAAGGCGTGAAATAAAACAAATGCATAATCTTTGTGTCTTGTTCGGATTACAGATGGTGAATTCAGTGCCGGTATTCCTGAAAACCAAATCAAAATAAGAAATCGGTGTAGTATTAATTGACATATATCAATGATTGAATTGTTTTATAATTTTTTATCGAAAAAAAAGAGTCAAAATTGTTTTTATATCCCAAAAAATATACACCTTTGTCCGATATTTCAGATCAAAAACATGAATTACCTCCGTAAATTCCTTTCCGTAATGCATAAACTTATCCTCATTGGATGGGCTTTGGCAGTGGTTTGGATTTATATTGGTAACCTGGTGAATTTCCATCAGCACCGCATTTGGGGAAAGCAACTTATTCCGGTTGCAGCTTATTCGACACGTGCCAAAGAAAAAGACGGACTTTTCACCGTTAAAAGTGATACTGATCCCAGGCTTGCGTTACCCGGACTGCATTTCGATTTTTCCACTCCAGAGCAGCAGGTTTCGTTTTTACCTTATACTGAATTCATTTCCGGATATTTATTTCTTCCCGAATCCCCTGTTCTCATACAGGATTATAATGCCTTAACTTTCAGAGGCCCTCCTACAGCATAATTTCTGATTGCCGGTCGTTTTAGCGCACAAAACAGTATTTTGTGTGTTTAATAACTCCATTGTGTTTCGTCCATGGGTATTTATTATCCAGCCGGAATTCCAACTTATCAGAATCATCCAATTGCTCAAACAATCCTAAATTTCATTCAAAATGAAAAACATAATACACATTTTTGTTGCATTACTAGCAACCTCATTAACGGGTATGATGCCTGTTATAGGTCAGAAAGTTGGCCCTGTTACCGATACCATTTCAATGGGTGCCGGCTATGCCAAAGAAATTTATTACAGCATGGCTGCAGGAAACAAAGGCACCGTTGACAGAAAACAATGGGATATCGCTTTCCGTGCTTCACGTTTAAGTGCCAGTATCCTTACCAATGATGGAGCGAATAATAATCCAATCGGACTTTCGGGTGTCGAGTTATATACCTATCCAAAGTCGGATTCGAGCGGTTGGGCAACTGTAGACACTGCAGGCTTGTTCGGATGGAAAAAAATGGTGAATTCAACCACCGATTGGGAAGTTGGCGCTTTCGATCAGAACCAGCTTGGACACCCCGATTATGGATGGGGAAAGTACAATACAGCAACACATGATGTTGTAGGCGATTCGCTTTACATCATTAAACTCCGCGACGGAAGCCTGCGCAAATTGTTCATCAGACGTAAATTCTCCAGCCTGAACATGATAGAGTTCCGCTATGCAAACATTGACGGAACCAATGATAATACCGTTACCGTGGATTGCAATCCTTATGCTGCTAAAAATTTCGTAGGATATTCGATAACCACTAACCAGGTAGTTGATTTTGAGCCTGTTGTTTCCACGGATTGGGATATTTTGTTCACCCGTTACATGTACACATATCCTGACGGGGTTCAATATCCTGTGGTTGGTGTACTCAGCAATTATAAAACCAAAGTTAACAGGTTTCAACACATAGCTCCTGATTACAGGATTTTCGATCTCGAATCGATGGATTCGACCCGCTCGCCAATTGGCTGGGAATGGAAATACCTGGATGCCAATTTTATTTTCCATGTGCAGGATTCGCTGGTGCATTTTGTTCAGGACAGGGGTGGCAATATTCACCGGCTGGTTTTCAAAGAGTTTGTTGGCAGTTCCTCGGGCCGCATCGTTCTTGAAAAAGAAATGATTTCGGCAACAGGAATTGGTGAAACCGGTAAAGAGGATTTTAATGCTGCTATTTATCCTAATCCGGTTAGCGATGTTATGAATGTTGTTATCAATCCGGAAAATGGAAGTGCGGCAGTAATTTCTATACTCGATATATCGGGGCGGACTGTTTTCAGCAGGAAATATGAAGTTCAATCCAATACGCTTTCCACTCTGCAGATACCGGTTATAGATTTTCCTGCGGGAGCTTACATTGTTAAGATGCAGATAGGCAGCAATTCAATTTCACGTAAAGTGATCATTAAGAAATAATAAAATGAGTTTTGTTTATCAGGTTATCAGGGTTTGATGGTATTACTGCCTGCCGGAAGTGATTAATCCGGCTGGCAGGTACCTTTGCAACATTT
This sequence comes from uncultured Lentimicrobiaceae bacterium, assembly GCA_964495865.1. Taxonomy (GTDB): domain Bacteria; phylum Bacteroidota; class Bacteroidia; order Bacteroidales; family UBA4417; genus UBA4417. Next base: position 3,002 of record CAZBZA010000138.1, on the reverse strand, counting down.
GATAGCTGATACAACTCTTTAAAGATAATGTAAATACAATTGTTGATTTTGTGTTTAGCAGATTATTAGGGTAGTTGGTGAGGTTGCCGGCCGGAAGTAGGTTCTCCGGCCGGCGATACACCACATTAAGATTCTAACTCAGCCGCATTGTATTTACTCACGATTCTCACGCAACATGTTTAAAAATTTGTTTATCAGATTGATAGCGTTGATGGTTTTGGTGTTGACAGGGAATTTCGTTTCCGGTCAGCAGGCCACCATCAGAATAATTGATGGCAAAACCAGGGAGCCGGTAGCTTTCGCTCATGTATGTTTCGAAAGCCTTACATCGGCTACATTAAAGCATTTCGTTACTGATATCGACGGTAATGTACCCAACGAAACCAAAGAGATCAGCAAAGTAGCCATTTCGTATGTTGGATATCAAACTCTTCTGGATACAATTCAACCCGGAGTTTCAGTTACCTTGAAGCTGGTTCCGGCTGTTCTGAATATGAGCGAAGTGGTTGTAACCGCGCAGCTCGTTCCCGAAAGAGCCGATAAATCGATATATAAAATTAATGTTATCAATAGCCGCCAAATCGAGCTGAAAGCGGCCACCAATCTAACCGACTTATTGAATACTGAAAGTAATATGCGGGTTTCGCAAGGTGGCATATTAGGTTCAAGTCTGAGTATTCAGGGTTTATCGGGCGAAAATGTAAAATTTCTTGTTGACGGGGTTCCGGTTGTTGGCCGTTTGAACGGTAACATCGATCTGAACCAGCTAAATCTTTTTAATGTCGATCATGTCGAGATTATTGAAGGTCCAATGTCAGTAATCTACGGAAGCAATGCCATTGCCGGGGTTGTAAATATTATAACGAAAGAAAATAAAAATTCAGCCGCATCAGCCTATGCCAGCGCTTATCTCGAATCGGTGGGGGTCTATAATTTTAATGCAGGTGCTTCAGTTCGCCGGAAGAAAAACAATTTCTCGCTTGATATGGCGCGTAATTTCTTCGATGGTTTCACCACAGCCGACAGTTTGCGGTCAATGCAGTGGAAACCCCGTTTGCAGTATAATGCCGATGCATATTATTTATACTCGGGCGCTAAGACCAGGGTAAAACTATCCGTTCAGTTTTTTGATGAAATGATTCAGGACAAAGGCAATTTGCAAAAACCCTATTACGAAACTGCCATCGATAATAATTTTCATACCATTCGCCAGACTTCCAAAGCCGAAGCCTCTTACACGATTTCTGCTTTTCGCCAGATCAGTATGGTTGGCGCTTATTCAACATATCTGCGTAAACGCGAAGTATTTCATAATGATTTGACTATTCTTGAGAAACAACCTGCTGGTGGTGATACAACCAAAGTAGGAAGTTACTTGCTAAGAGCCTGGTACAATAGGAATTATGAGAATCAGAAATTAAATTACCAGGTCGGATTTGATGGCAACCTCGAAGTTAACGAAGGTGAACGGATTGAAGGCGGAACGCAGCAAATCGGCGATTATGCAGGTTTTGTTAGTCTGAAATACAATCCGTTCAAGCAATTGTCGTTGCAGCCCGGTGCCAGATTTATTTATAACACCAAATATGATGCACCGGTAGTTTATTCATTTAATGTTAAATACAGTCCAACCGTCCACACTTCTCTCAGGGCAACATACGCACGCGGATTCAGGGCACCTTCGATAAAAGAGTTATACCTCGATTTTGTGGATATCAACCACGATCTGCATGGCAATCCCGACCTGCAAGCCGAATATTCGCACAATGTGAATTTTAATTTCAGCTACAACAGAGAAACATCTAATGCCTATCTCAATACCGAAGCCGGGATTTTTTACAACTATGTTGACAATACAATCTGGCTTTTCCAGGTTGGCGATGAAATTACAACCTATACGTATGGAAATGTTTCCACCTTTATTTCAAAAGGCGTTCAGGCAAGCGGAACAGTAAGTTTTTATCCTACGCTCACGCTAAAAGGAGGAATTTCGCACGTAGGCCGAAAATTCCCCGATAATACGTCCGAAGGCGATGATCAGAGTTTCCATTACAGCACCGATTTCAATGCAATGGCAACATACAGTCTTGTGAAAATAAATGCTTCGGTTACTGCCAATTATAAATTTACCGGTCGTTTCCCATTGTTAACCCCTGACGGGAATTTCGACAATGAATACATCGAAGGATATTCGAATCTGGATATAAGCGTGATGAAAAGCTTCCTGCAAAACAGTCTTTCCGTTTCAGTGGGAGGTAAAAATTTACTTGATGTTAAAGATGTAGAAACCGGAATTGTTAACAGCGGCGCCCATACTGGCGGAGGCGATGGCTCCTCCAGGGTTGCATGGGGACGGACCGCTTTCGTTAAACTCACTTACAATTTTAAGAAATTCTGATGCCACGACTACTTCTGATACTGATACTTGCCACTCCGGTTTTCCTGTTTACATCCTGTTTTAAAGAGGATGAACGGGTAACGCCTCATGTGCCGGGAAATTATGTTACCGATACGGTAGCACTTACCGATAATTATAAGAACCAGGTTTATTACAGCCTTCTGGATAGTACAGCTATACTTACCAATCATAAAGATTCGTGGGACCTTGGATTCGAAAGTAGTCCAAGAGGTTGGCGTGTAATACTCAACAGCAGTTGTTTTATGAAATCGGCTTTTCTGCACGACCAGAATTTTGGTTTTCCCGTTGATACAGTGGGTGCTGAATGGTTATTTAATCCTTCCGATGGCAGTGCCGATTCGGTTGCTATCGGACAATGGTTTACGATAAACGCTGAAGATACAGTTGGAACCAATCGCTTACTGCTTCTCGATCGGGGAATTGATGTACTCGGTAACCCGCGTGGTTTCAACCAATTGGTTATTGACAGCCTGGCAAGCGGAACGTATTATTTTCGGATTGCTGATTTCGACGGTTCAAATGCGGAGTCTTTCGCTGTAACTAAAAATGGAAATGTAAATCATGTGCTTTTCTCCATTTTCAA
>CAZBZA010000137.1:0-7966 GCA_964495865.1 uncultured Lentimicrobiaceae bacterium | reverse complement strand
CAACAACCAATCTTTATACCAGCCCCTCAACTTTTACATTAACCGTTACTGACAGCAAGGGGTGTATCATGACCGATCAGGTTGATATTACCCTTGATGGCAGTGCGTTGGCAATAACTGTACAGGCTAATCCAATGGTAATATGCAATACAGGGGAGCCGGTTCAGTTGAATGCCGTTGCTACCGGCGGAAACAGTTCCGTTGTAACAATCTGGACATGGTCAGTAGCTGGAATCCCATTCTCATCTTTACAGAATCCTATTGTGAATCCTGTTATTACAACTACCTATTCCGTAGTCGTAAACGACGGATTTAATACAGCCGGTCCGGCAACAACAACAGTTACCGTTAATCCTTTGCCTCTCGTACAAACTCTAAATGGCGGTGGAGCATACTGTGAGGGTGATCCGGGCGTTCTGGCTGGCCTTAACGGATCTGAAACAGGTATCTCATATCAACTAATACATAATACTGTTAATATTGGAACTCCGGTTGCAGGAAGCGGAAATGCGATAAGTTTTGGGTTACAGACTAATGCAGGCGCTTATACTGTTTTGGCAACAAATACTACAACTTTTTGTACTAATATAATGGCAGGGTTAGTCAATGTTATTATCGACCCATTGCCTTTGCCATTTACGGTGACAGGTGGAGGTAATTACCCGGCAGGAGGTTCTGGAGTGAACATCGGATTATCGGGGTCACAAACGGGTATCAGTTACCAGTTATTTGTTAACGGGGTTGCTTCGGGTATCCCTCTAACAGGCACCGGGAATGCTCTTTCGTTCGGATTACAGACAGCTGAAGGCATTTATACAGTTGTTGGAACAAACCTGGTTACTTTGTGCTTTGTAACTATGACAGGAAGTGCAACGGTAGTTATAAACCCGCTGCCATTAGTGTTTGAAGTAACAGGAGGCGGCGAACGCTGTTTTGGTTCAGCCGGATTACCAGTCGGGCTCAATGGTTCGGAATCAGGTATAGATTATCAGCTGCTGTTCAATGCAATTCCTGTTGGCGCGCTGTTTCACGGTACAGGTCTGCCACTGGCTTTCGGATTGTTTACCAACGAAGGGAATTACACCGTACAGGGAATAAATCCGGTAACACTGGCCCCAAATATGATGAATGGCAGCGCTACCATTATTGAGCACCCGCTTCCCGTTTCATTTAACATTATACCAGCCGGTTCGCATTGCTCCGGAACAGCACTGGGTACAAACGGGTCGCAGTCAGGCGTTAATTATACACTTCTTCTCAATGGCTCCATCCCGGTTTCAACCTTAGCCGGAACCGGCACATCACTTGATTTCGGTCCGCAGGCAACTGACGGCACATATACTGTTTATGCGGAAGACGCAATAACTTTCTGCCCAAAATTAATGACCGGTACCAGCATCATTACTCCACTTCCTGTTGTGTTTAACATAACTCCGGCAGGCAATAATTGCAGTACCGCTATCCTGGGCCTTGACGGCTCGCAAACAGGAGTGAGGTATGAGTTATTTAAAAACGGTATTACAACCGGAATTACCCTCGGTGGAAACGGGAGCCCGATTAGCTTTGGTACTCAACCGGTTGGAACATATACGGTAAGTGCTGTTATTATAGCTACAGGTTGCGTTAACAGTATGAGCGGCAGTATTGTGGTTAGTCCTCCTCCTGTTTCCAATGCAGGGGTTGATGCATCTTCCTGTGGTGTTGATGCTTACACAATGAGCGGTCAAGCTTCAAATTTCGCAAACTACGGCTGGACAAGCCCCGGCGATGGCTGGTTCGAAGATGCTACTGTTCTGAATGCTGTATATCATCCGGGCACAAATGACACTTCCAGCCATTCCGTAGTGCTGACATTAACCGTTAATGGAACAGCCGGATGTACAGGGACTTCAATAAGTGACAACATTAAACTCTCTTTCGATCCTCTGCCGGTGGCTGTTGCCGGTAGTGATGGGACAGCCTGTGCAATTGGCTCTTTCGATTTGAACGGATATGCACGTAACTATTACAATGTTAGCTGGCAAACCTCGGGCAATGGCTATTTCAGTAACTCTGGCAGTCTTTATTCAACTTATATCCCCGGAACAGGTGACGCGGTATCAGGCACCGTAACACTTACCCTGGTTGCTCTCGGGCAAAAGACTTGCATAAATAAAACCAGCAGTGATGATCTGACACTCACTATTGACCCATTGCCTCAGGTAGATGCAGGATTAAACCGCTTTAACTGCATGGATGATCCGGCAACGCTCGAAGGAATTGCTTCCAGCACATCTTCGGTAGTATGGACTACAGATGGCGATGGTACTTTTATTGATAACCAGGTCATAAATGCAATATATACGCCTGGTGCAGGTGATGTGGCAAACGGAAGTGTGCAACTGCATTTAAAAGGTTTTGGAACAGCCACTTGCACGAATATCGCCGTTGAAGATTCTGTTGTATTAACTATCATGGAATACCCAACTGCTCTTGCCTCATACAATCAGCCTAACTGCGCCAACGAAGTGATTCAATTCGACGAACTGTCCTTTACCTTATTTGGGTATATAGCGCAATACATCTGGAATTATGGCGATGGTTCATTAAACGACACCATCAATTTCCCTGATGATCCTAATCTGGCCCATCAATATTCGCAGCCAGGCACATATGTAGTAACACTATACATTACCAATTCCTACGGATGCCAGGATAACTATGTTTTTCCTGTCAATGTAATTCCCAACCCTATTGCGAATTATTACTTCGATGGGAACTGCGACGGCCAGGTCGTAAAATTCCAGAATGCTTCCTTTGCCAACGGACCAGGAAACATAGTAGCATGGCGATGGGATTTTGACGATCCTGCCAGCGGTATTAACAATACATCCGACATTGAGGATCCGGAGCATGTCTTTTCAGGTCCCGGATCATACTATGTTTCACTTATCGCTACCAATTATAACAATTGCAGCGATACTATGACCAAGCTGATAACAATCAACCCCCTACCTCTGGTTGATTTTATTCATTCCCCTGTATGCCTCGGGAGTCATGCATTCTTCAATCCTGATCCTGCTTTGGTGAACATACCTTTTATCACCGCATGGAACTGGGATTTTGGCGATGGCATTACATCCAACGAGCAGAATTCAATTCATCAGTATAATGCGCCGGGTACTTATACCGTTACGTTTACCATAACCGACTCACTGGGCTGTTTTAATTCCATATCACGGGAAATAATTGTAAATCCTTTACCTGTAGCCCATTATGATGCAGGAACCAGCAACTGCTCAGGCAGTAATGTTACTTTCACTAATTATTCAAACTCACCCGCCGGTTATATAGTTCAATGGATATGGGATTTCGGCGACGGAAATTCTATCACGGTCCTGCATCCGGGGAATCCAACAGTTACTCATATTTATAACCAGGAAGGAACCTATCCTGTATTGCTGAGTGTTCAGTCGTCGGACAGTTGCTGGAGCAGCGAATTGCAGCAAATCGTCATAAAACCGGGAGCAGTCGCTAATTTCGACTATAGTTCACCTCCCTGCTCCGAAGCTCCTGTAAGTTTTACCGATCTGACCCAGAACAACGGAGGTGGCTCTATTGTAGCCTGGAGCTGGAATTTTGGCGATCCGGCCTCAGCATCATACAATACTTCGACTATTCAGAATCCGGAACATGAATATGGTGCTTCGGGTCTTTATAATGTATCGCTTCATGTAACATTGGCCAACGGATGCAGCTCGGAAGTGGTGAGAGAAATAACAGTTTCACCTGTTTTACCTGTAGATTTTATTTCTGATATACGCTGTGAGGAAAACCCTGTGCAGTTTCAACCTGATGCCTCTGTTGTTGATATACCATCGGTAACTGAATGGCTTTGGGATTTCGGCGACGGTTTTTCATCGAATCAGCAAACACCGGTACACGTATATCCTAATCCTGGAAACTACCAGGTTACTCTGACTATCACTGATATCAACTCCTGTAAAAACTCCATCACAAAACCAGTAGTTATCATACCAAAACCAGTCGCAGCATTTGGAGTATCAACACCAATATGTTCGCAGGCTTCATCGCAGTTCACCGATTTATCGTCAGCACCTTTAGGCTATATTATAAAATGGCAATGGGATTTCGGCGACGGCACTTCTCAGACCGTGATTTTCCCGGCATTGCCAGATGTATCCCATTTGTTCGCGAACTATGGAACCTATATCGTTTCGCTAACGGTTACCACAGGTGATAGTTGCAGCAATACAGTTACAAATTCGGTTATAGTAAAACCAAATCCACTGGCCAATTTCAGTTATGGAGGCACATGCCGGAACGAAGCAGTTCAGTTTGACGATCTGTCGCAAAGCGGCTCCGGAGGACTTATGCAATGGCTTTGGGATTTCGGTGATCCTTCGTCGGGGAGCAATAATACTTCAACGCTGGAAAATGCAATCCACCTGTTTTCAAACGCAGGTATTTACCAGGTAAGGCTCATTGCTGTAAACACGGAAGGGTGTTCAGATACAGTTGTAAAACTGGTTACCATCCATGAACTACCGTTTGTGAATTTCACATCTGAAGCTGGATGCGAAAATGATTCAACTCATTTTATCAGCTCCGGTTTTGTAAATGCAAATACTACTGTGAGCAGGCTATGGGATTTTGGTGATGGGTTTACCTCTCCCGAAATTGATCCGTATCATATTTATGCTTCTGCAGGAGTGTATTCCGTTACACTTACCGTTACTGATACCGCCGGTTGTGTAAACACCAAAACCAGCAGTATAACTATCACACCTCCTCCTTTGGCATTTTTCCAGGCTTCCGCTTATGGATGTACCAACAACCCTTTACAATTTGATGATTTGTCAATAGCCGCATCCGGTCTGATTTCATCCTGGCTGTGGGACTTTGGCGATGGCAATGATACACTCATACTCGCTCCTTCAAATCCTGACATATCACACACTTATTATTTACCCGGAAGTTATGTTATTACTCTTAAAATAGTAACGCAACAGGGATGCGAAAATGAGTACACAAGGCCCGTCACGGTTTTACCCGGACCAGGGGCCGAATTCAGTTATACAAATACCTGTGTAAATACTGCCGTAAATTTCACCAACCTGACCAATGCGAATGGAGGCACTCCGATAATGAACTTCCTCTGGAATTTTGGCGATCCTGTTTCCGGAATCAACAACACATCTGATCTGGAAAACCCTCTTCACATATATTCTGCAGCCGGAGATTACTTTGTTTCATTGCTTGTTGCAAACTCCGATGGCTGCACGGATACTATTTCGCATCAAATTTCAATTCAGCCAATACCTTTGGTTGATTATTCATGGACCAATACCTGCGTTGGCATGAACACTCAGTTTACAGTAAGCCCGGTTGTAACAAACATTCCGGCTGTTCAGATCTTTGAATGGGATTTTGGCGACGGATCGCCACACCTGTTTATACAAGATCCCCAGCACGCCTTTGCAGGCAGCGGCAGTTACACGGTTGTACTTTCAATAACGGATACAGCCGGCTGTATTAGTTCAAAATCCTATCCTGTTCTAATAAATTCACAACCTGCAGCCTTATTCAGTTATTCGGCCAGTTGCCAGAATAGCATGATTCAGTTTAAAGATGAATCTTTCAGTCCCGGTGGAGAGCTTATTACCGGCTGGAACTGGGATTTCGGTGTAACCGGAAGCACCACCGACACCTCTACCCTCCGGAACCCGACATGGATATATGCCTCTGTCGGCCAATATAATGTCACGTTGATTGCCACTACGCAGTATGGATGTCAGGATACTCTCTCCATCCCGGTTCAGGTGGCAGGATTGCCCGAAGCAGGTTTCGTATATACCGCTATTCCTTGCAAAGAAGGGGTTGTGTATTTTCAGGATTCATCTTTCTGCCAGTCATCAGGCATAGTGCAGTGGTATTGGCAGTTTTCGCCTACCCAGTTTTCAACAGTAAAAGACCCGGTATTCGTATTCCCCGCTACCGACTCGTGTTACACGGTGAAAATGATAGTTACAACTACAGACGGATGTACCGACACTATCGTAAAACAAGTTTGTGTCCCTGAATCGTTTAAGTTCAGCTTTGCAAATTCATCAACCTGCATTGGCTCTGCAATGGAATTTACTCCACAAATTGTGAGTCCGGTTACAGATTCGCTCGTATTCTTCAACTGGGATTTTGGCGATCCGGCTTCAGGAATCAACAATGCTTCAACTCTGCGGCTCCCTTCACATACCTATTCCGAAGCAGGCGTTTATATGGTTTCATTAACTGCTGTTGATATACATAACTGCCATGCAACCGAATACCGGCAGGTGATGGTTTCGGAATTACCCGCACCGGCATTCAGTTTCACAGGCAGCACCTGCGACAGCATTATCACTTTCCGCGATATAACCAACAACCACGGTGTTGATCCACAGAGGCTCATATGGAATTATGGGGATGGACATTCCGACACTTTAATTGCGCCTTTTAATCCCGAAATCAATCACACATATGATGTTATCGGAGAGTATTTGGTTACCCTTACAAGCAAAAACGCAAATGGCTGCGAAGAAAGTGTTACTGACACAGTACGATATTTCCCGTGCCTTTTCCCTGCATTCGCCGCCATCGACACCTTACTATGCCAAAATTACACCATTACTTTTGCCGACTCAAGCACCTGTGGAGGTACCATAAGTTCATGGGAATGGGATTTTGGTGATGGCTCAACACAGAGTTACACAACATATACCAATCATGTAACTCATTCATATACCGTTCCCGGACAGTATCAGGTAAGGTTGAAAATATCGACACGTCTTTCGGATAAATCAACATCTGATTCGATAGTTACCAATATACTTGTGAACCCCGTTCCGGCAGCTGACTTTAGCAGCGGAATATCATGCATCGGAAGTGAAGTACAATTTACTAATACCACTCAGCCAGGCAGCTTGCAGGTAAGCCGGTACAACTGGCTTTTTAACGATCCGCTCTCAGTCTCCGACACGTCAAGCGCAAGAAATCCTGAATACTATTTCCCTAAATCCGGGTCATATGAAGTGCAGTTGATAGCCGTTAATACAGCCGGATGCCAGGATACTATTGTTAAAACAATAGTTGTGCATAACCTTCCTGAAGCTGATTTCGGGAATACTAATGCATGTGCCGGCCATAAAACCAGTTTTATAAACCAGTCGGACAGCACCGAAGCTCCAATTACAGCAAGTACCTGGCGTATCAGCGACAATTCAGGAATCATCGAAATACGCAATCAGAAAAACCCTGAAATAACATTTCCCGATCCCGGTTTATATGTTGTGTACCTGCAGGTTGCGGATTCCAACGGATGTACCGATACCATAAGCAAACAGGTTGAAGCCTGGCCAAATCCAATAAGTTCGTTTATCTATCACGAGAATTATGAGAATGTGCAGGGTCAGCTGCAATTCGAAAGTGACGCGGTCAATGCCGTTGAGTATTTCTGGGATTTCGGTAATGGAGAAACGTCTTACCTGGAGCAACCTATAGCGATGTATCAGAACGATGGGAAATATACGATTGAACTCATCACCTGGAACGATAAAAGTTGCACTGATACAATATCGGACGAATATATTTTCCTTGCCAAAGGGCTGTTTGTCCCTAATGCTTTCTCGCCTGGCAACCCAAACAGTGAAGTCATATTTTTCAAACCAGTGGGTATCAACCTAATGCAATATCGGTTCGAGGTTTACGACCGTTGGGACAATCTTTTGTGGTGGACCGAAAAGCTTGATTCGGCAGGACGACCTATTGAAGGATGGAACGGCACCTACAATGGAATTGATGCGCCGATAGGCAACTATATATGGAAAGCATCCGCAGTTTTCAAGGATGGCACCATCTGGGAAGGAAACAGTGTAGGGAAAACCGATAACCTCTCAAAGCAAACATATGGTACGTTTGTTCTGATTAAATA